>NZ_JAKSYK010000231.1:228555-293485 GCF_022829425.1 Methylobacterium sp. J-072
AAAAAAAAAAAGGACATCTCCCCCGACGAGGTCCGGGCGATCCTGGCGACGGAAGTCGAGCGGGCGCTGGAGCCCGTGGCGGTGCCGCTTTCCATCGACAGTACGAAGAAGCCGTTCGTGATCCTCACCGTCGGCGTCAACGGCGCCGGCAAGACGACGACGCTGGGCAAGCTCGCCTCGAAGCTGCGCGCGGAGGGCCGGACCGTGATGCTGGCGGCCGGCGACACGTTCCGGGCGGCGGCGGTGGAGCAGCTCAAGGTCTGGGGTGCACGCACCGGGACCCCGGTGGTGAGCGGCGGCGAGGGGGCGGACGCGGCCGGCCTCGCCTTCGACGCGCTCAAGCAGGCGGCGGCCGTGGGAACCGACGTGCTGCTGATCGACACCGCCGGCCGGCTCCAGAACAAGGCCGGGCTGATGGCCGAGCTGGAGAAGATCGTGCGCGTGCTGCGCAAGCAGGACCCGGACGCGCCGCACGCGACGCTCCTCGTCCTCGACGCCACCGTCGGCCAGAACGCGATCTCGCAGGTGGAGCTGTTCTCCCAGGCGGCGCCGGTCTCCGGCCTGGTGATGACCAAGCTCGACGGCACGGCGCGCGGCGGCATCCTGGTGGCGCTCGCCGCCAAGTTCGGCCTGCCGGTGCACTTCATCGGCGTCGGCGAGGGCGTGGAGGATCTGGAGCCGTTCGCGGCCCGGGATTTCGCCCGGGCGATCGCCGGGCTGGAGAAGGATTAGGCCCCAACGCGGAGTACGTCGGTCCGGGCGAAGTCGTCACCCTTGAACAGGAGCGGCGCGTTCAGCGTCCGGGCCAGCGCGTAGGCGAAGCAATCACCGAAGTTCAGGCCGGCCGGATGCCGACCCTTGCCGAAGCGAGCGAAGGCGTCGGCGGCGACCTGCGCGAGGGCGTGGTCGACGGGGACGACGGAAATGCGCCGCGCTTGGATCCAATCGTCGAGCACCGAGCGCCCGTCTACCACGCGCGAGGCCACGATCGCGCATTCAAGATAGGTCGCCGCCGCCATCGCGGGGGCGTCCGCGAGCGCCAGCGCACGGGAAAAGCCTTCGGCTTCCGGTTCCCGGCGCTGGATCGCGATGAAGGCTGACGAATCGACGACGATCACGCCGGCAGACCGTGCTCATCGTACGCGAGGATCTCGTCGATCGGACGCGGATCCACCAACGGGCTTGCATTGAGACGACGGCGCATCGCCTCGTCGGCCGCGAGGCCCTCCGCGATGCGGCGCTCTGCCTCGTCCTCCACCCGCTCCCGCTCCCGCCGGAGCAGCTCCAGCAGCAGGTCCGGCGCGGCGCGGTGGGTCGTTGCCGTGAGGTCGGCGAGCAGCGCCTCCACCTCGGCGTTGTCGATCGTGATGGACATCGTAAGCCCCGCGTTCCACACAGCCCCGAAACCGCCAGCCCGGCCTCCAGCCTAGCGCGAGTGCCGCATCCGAGCCAACTGAGGCGCATGCAGATCGAATCCGTTCCTCCCCGCCGCCACCTGCCGCCCCTCGTGAAGCTGGCGCTGGAACTCGGGCCGCTCGTCATCTTCTTCCTGGGCAATGCCTATTCGGAAAAACTCGGCGTCGCACCCGACCAAAAACTGTTCGTGGCGACCGGCGTGTTCATCGCGGCGACCGTTGTGGCGCTGGCGGTTCACTTCGCCCTGGTGCGGCGCCTGCCGATCATGCCGCTCGTGTCCGGCGTGGTCGTGGTGGTGTTCGGCGGGCTGACGCTGGCGCTTCAGGACAAGACCTTCATCATGGTCAAGCCGACCATCGTGAACGCGCTGTTCGGCACCGTGCTGCTCGGCGGCCTCGCGTTCGGGCGCTCGCTGCTGTCGGTGGTGCTCGATTCGATGTTCAGCCTCACCGAGGAGGGCTGGCGCAAGCTCACCTTCCGCTGGGGTCTGTTTTTCTTCGTTCTGGCGGCGCTGAACGAGGTGGTGTGGCGGACCCAGACCGAGGACTTTTGGGTCAACTTCAAGGTGTTCGGCATCATGCCGCTCACCGTGGTGTTCGCCCTGGCGCAGACGCCGCTGCTGACCCGCTACGAACGCAAGGAGCCGCAGCCGGGCGAATGAGAGTCAGCGGGCTGCGACCTTCCCGGCCGCCCGGATCCGCGTGAGCACGCTCGCGTAATTGTCCGGCGTCAGGATGCCGACGAGCTTGTCGCGGATCACCCCGTCCGGCCCGACCACGAAGGTCTCGGGCACGCCGTAGACGCCGAAATCGATCGCCGCGCGCCCGTCGGCATCGGCCCCGACGGCGGTGAACGGCACCCCGTGCCGGGCCAGGAAGCGCTGGCCGGCGGCCGGGTTCGGCTCCTTGTAGTCGATGCCGACCAGCCGGATGCCGGGCTCCCGAGCGAGCCGCATCAGCATCGGGTGCTCGACCTGGCAGGGGGCGCACCACGAGGCGAACACGTTGATCACCGTGATCTGGCCCTTCAGGTCGGCGCTGGACAGGCCCGGTACCGGGGCGTCCCCGACCTTAAGCCCTGGCACGGCAGGCAGGCTGAAGCTCGGAACCGGCTTGCCGATCATCGCGGAGGGCAGCGCCGCCGGGTCGGCGCCCGAGCGCAGGCGCAGGAACAGCACCGCGGCCAGCGCGGCGAATGCCAGCACCGGCACCACCAGCAGCAGTGAGCGGCGGACCGGGGGCGGCCGGTCGATGATGTCGTCGCCGCTCACCGCCGCTCCTCCCCAAAACCCTTGAGGGCGCGCCGCTGCGCCCGCCGGTCGCGGATCGCGTTGCCGATCAGGCCGGCCATGACCAGGGCCGTGAAGCCGTAGGCGGCGACGATGAAACCGCCGTGAGATCCGAGATCCATTGAAACAATCCTAGACCGGCTGCCCGACCGGCATCCCGGCGGGCTTCGGCGTGAGGCGCGGCTGGGTGCGGTCCAGGCGCTCGGCCTCGCGGATCGTCAGCGTCCGCACCCGGCGGCGCATGATCTCGGTGCGCATCGCGTAGAGGTGCAGCGTGGTCCCGCCGAGCGTCGCCGCGCCGATCATGATCAGCAGCGGGTAGAGCATCGACGGGTCGATGGACGAGCCGCCCATGCGCAGGATCGAGGCCGGCTGGTGCAGGGTCGACCACCAGTTCACCGAGAACTTGATGATCGGAAGGTTCACCGCGCCGACGAGGGTCAGGATCGCCACGGCCCGGGCGGCGCGGTTCGGCTCCTCGAGGGTGCGCCACAGGGCGATGATGCCGCAATAGATCAGCAGCAGGATCAGCATCGAGGTCAGGCGCGCGTCCCAGACCCAGTAGGTCCCCCACATCGGCTTGCCCCAGAGCGAGCCCGTGACGAGACAGATCAGGGTGAACGCCGCCCCGATCGGCGCGGCGGCGCGCTGGGCGACATCGGCCAGGGGATGGCGCCAGACCAGGGTGCCGATCGCCGACAGGCTCATGGCGCCGTAGAAGAACACCCCGAGCCACGCCGCCGGGACATGGATGTACATGATCCGCACGGTCTCGCCCTGCTGGTAGTCCGGCGGCACGACGAAGAAGGTCTGGTACAGCCCCAGGCCGAAGAGTCCCACCGACAGGACGGCGAGCCACGGCACCACGGCGCCGGACCAGCGCATGAAGTGGCTCGGGTTCGACAGGCGGGTCCAGAGGGAAGGCGTCATCGCGGCTCGGTCTCGGACAGCGTCCCGGCGGTCCGGTTTCGGTCTCGCGTGATCGCGTCCGAAAATCCGGTCTCCACCGTTTCCGGACGAGCTTTAGCGCAGGGTGCGGTGCAGCAACAATGCGTCTCTTCCCCGCCGATACTGCATCGGCGTGCACAGCATCCGCCTGCGAAAGGCGGTGCGGAACGCGGTCTCGGATTCGTAGCCGACCGAATACGCGATCTCGGCGACGCTCGTGTCGGAGCGCCGCAGCCGGTCGGCCGCGCGCTGCATCCGCCAGCCGGCGAGATAGGCCAGCGGCGTCTGCCCGACCACCGCCCTGAACCGGGCCGCGAATATCGTGCGCGACATGCCGGCGCATGCGGCGAGTTCAGCCAGCGTCCAGCGCCGTGCCGGTTCGGTGTGCAGAGCCGTGAGCGCCCGGGCCAGCCTTGGATCGGCGAGAGCCCCGAGCCAGCCGGTCGGCCGCTCCGAGACGAGCCAGAGCCGCAGCACCTGGAGCAGCATGATCTGCGCGAGATGGTCGGCCATCAGGGCGCCGCCGGGCGCGCCCTGGCGCAACTCGACGGCCAGCTGGTCTAGCGCCCAGCGCAGGATCGCCGCCTGGTTCGAGGCATCCCGGATCGGCACGATCGCCGGCAGCGCATCGAACAGCAGCCCGGCCGCATCGCCCGCGAAGAAGAACCGTCCGCCGACCAGGAAAAAATCGCCGCCGCCGTTGCAGGTCGCGACAGTGTCCACCGCCTGGTCGTAGATCGTGGCGGACTCGATCGCCGGAAGCGCCAGGTCGGTGGCGAGTCGGAACGGCCGGCCCCGGGTCAGCAGGAAGCAGTCGCCGGCCGCGATCCGGATCGGCTCGGCCTCGCCCTCGACCGCCACCCAGCAGGCACCCCGCGTCACCGCGTTGAACTTGATCCCGTCATGGGCGGGGAAGCGGATCGCCCAATCGCCGCCGGCATCGAGGCCGGCGCTGAAGGCGCTGCGGGGCCTCAGCAGCGACAGCACGTCGGAGAGCGGATCCATGGCACGAACCGGACGCCCGCGCAGGATTCGCGGACGGGGCAGCATGGAGCGTCCGCCGCCTTCCGTCGATCATGGCGGCGATCCGGCGGCCCCTCTGCGCCGCCGCGGAGCATGACCATGATCGATCATCAAAAGCCGCTCGGATCGGACTTCGGCGCCCGCAGCACCGCCTCCGAGGTCCTGGCCGGGCGGGACCTGACCGGACGACGCGCCATCGTCACCGGAGGCCATTCAGGCCTGGGCTTGGAAACCACCCGGGCGCTCGCTGCCGCGGGCGCCGAAATCCTCATCGCCGCCCGCGATCCGGACGCCGCCCGGATCGCGACGCAGGACATTCCCCGGACGACGGTCGACACCCTCGACCTGTCGGATCTCTCCAGCGTCCGGCGTTTCGCCGCGCACGTCCTGGCCGCCGGCCGGCCGATCGACTGGCTCATCAACAATGCGGGCCTCATGGCGTGCCCGGAGATGCGGGTCGGTCCGGGCTGGGAGGCGCAATTCGCCACCAACCATCTCGGCCATTTCGCCCTGACCAACCACCTCCTGCCGCTGCTCGGGGCCGGAGCCCGGGTGATCGCGGTGTCCTCGGCCGGGCACCACCTCTCGCCGATCCGCTGGGACGACCTTCACTTCACGTCTGCTTACGACAAGTGGCGCGCCTACGGCCAAGCGAAGACCGCCAACGCCCTGTTCGCGGTCCATCTCGACCGGCTCGGCCGGGACCGGGGCCTCCGCGCCTTCTCGTTGCACCCGGGAAAAATTTTCACGCCGCTTCAGCGCCACCTGACCCAGGCCGAGATGATCGCGGAGGGCTGGCTCGACGCAACGGGCGCGCCCGCGGACCCGACCTTCAAGAGCCCAGCCCAGGGGGCCGCCACCCAGGTCTGGGCCGCAACGTCACCGCTGCTCGACGGGCTGGGCGGCCTCTATTGCGAGGATTGCGATGTCGCCGTGCGGGCGGAGACGGCCGGTGAGCCGTTCGTCGGCGTCCAAGCCTATGCCGTCGATCCTGAAGAGGCTGAGCGGCTGTGGGCGCTGTCCGCCGATCTGATCGGGACCGGGTTTCTTGGGCGCCCCGGTTGTCCCACCTCGTGATCACGCGCCTCCTGGCGCGGTCCGGGATACGCGCAGGCCGGGCATTGCCCGCTGCTCTCCGGTGCGAGCCAATCAACTTGGCCGTAATCCCGTCCCAGAGGGGTGGATTTGCGACGGTCCGCTTCCGGGCGAGAGTTGGCACAAGCACACACCGCCGTCGCGCCCGCTCACGACCCAACCCGGCCATTCGGAATGCTGCCTGCCTTCAAGCTTGCACCAGCCGAACGTAAACATCATAAGTAAAGCAGTAAGGTGAGATTTTGGATCATGAACATTGGTGTTTTTGACTCCGGTAGCGGTGGACTCACTGTGGCCCGTGCTTTGGATGATGCATTTCCAGCCAGAAATTTCATTTATCTAGGCGATCATGCAAACGCACCCTACGGAGATAGATCGGTCGATGAAATTTATAGACTGACGATTTTCGGATTGGAGCGATTGTTCCAGGAAAATTGTTCACTCGTCGTTGTTGCTTGCAACACAGCTGCTGCACGGGGCCTGCGGCGGCTCCAGCGTGAATGGCTGCCCGTTGCGCATCCCACTCGACGCGTGCTTGGTGTGATAGTCCCTGTCGTCGAAGAGGTGACGGGGGTGCCGTGGACTGCGGATCAGAAGCCGCTGCCTCGGTCAGTAGAGGCTCCTAATACGACGGTTGCCGTCTTTGCGACGAAACATACTGTAGAGAGTCGCGCCTTTGCTGGCGAAATTTACAAACGGGCTCCACATATAGAAGTCTGGCAAGAGGCATGTCCGCGCCTCGTTCCGCTGATCGAGAGCGATGCGCCGGATAACGTTATAGAGAGCGCCGTTGGACGATATGTTATAAGTTTGAAGGATCGCATGTCTGGTCGATCGCCAGATGTGTGCATTTTAGGTTGTACGCACTATCCACTGATAGAGCCGATTTTCCGCAAATTTCTTCCTTTTAAAACCAGGATACTATCCCAGCCGTCTGTAACGGCCCGCAGTCTTGCTGATTATTTGAAACGACACCCGGAATTTCCGGTTTCGACCATAGGGACTCGTCGCTTCCTAACGACGGGAAAGCCTGAATTGGCTTCGCGGATCGCATCACGGTTCTATGGGCGAGCTATCACCTTCTAATTCATCGGGGGTGGGTCGATGTCCGCTCTTGAGATTGGCTGCAGGCAAGCAGATCGTTTTTTGAGGGTCGCAAGCGGCCATTCTCAAGCGGATCCGGTGCAGTCCCGAGTTTGCTTCGCTGTGCTCGCAACCACGGTGAGAATAGCGAGCAACCCGTCAGCCCTGTCCCCCACGCCCTCATCATGAGGTGCCGAAGCGCAGCGGAGGCCTCGAAGGAGACCTCCAGGAATCGCGCGGCTGGCTGGAGGGCTCCTTCGAGGCGCGCTGACGCGGCCACCTCAGGATGAGGGGGTTGGGTTGGAGGAAGGGGTGATCGGGCTCGGACCCGTCGCCGTCCTGACCCGTGAAGCAAAAATCCGAACCAACCGCGTCATCACCGCCCCCGCCTCAAACCGATCCCCGATCCGACCCACGACCGAGCCCTCTCCAGGCGCTCGTGACACCCCCGCGCGCACTGACGCAGCCCCCTCCAATCGACGCGGGCAGCCAGCCCCGACCCTTGCGCATGACCCCGCGATCCCGCATATACGATGAAACAAAACAGGAACAAAGAGCGTCGCCGTAGAAAGCTGTGGATGACGCAGCCGTCTCTCACCGGAATGAGCCCCGCATGCGAACCGCCGACAAGCAGATCGCCGACATCCTGGTGCGCTACGGGGAGCCCTTCGGGGGCAACGTCTGGCGCGTGCAGGGCACCGCCGTGATCTACCACAAGACCCTGGAGCGCATCGCCGCGCAGGCCGGGATCGTGTTCGAGCCGCCGACCATCATCCGGGCCGAGCGCGACGAGGCGGTGCTGCTGGTCACCGGGCGTCTGCCCGGGGCCAAGGCCGGCGCGAAACAGGCCGCCGACCGGATCGAGTGGTCGATGGGCGAGGCGCTGGTCAACGTGAATTACCGCGTCTCGGGCAAGCAGGCGGCCTACGTCTACGCCATGGCCGAGAAGCGCGGGAAGGACCGCGTCATCCTCAAGCTGATCGAGCTCCACGGCCTGGTCTACTCCGAGGAGGAGGCCGACGAGTTCCGCGCCCATCTGCCCGCCGTCCGGGCGGTGGACGAGGATTTCGAGGAGGCCCAGCCCTTCGACGAGGTCACCGAGGCCGAGGGCGACCTCAAGCGCCGGATCGACGCGGCCGAGACCATCAACGCCGTCACCGACCTGATGCTCGACGGCGCCACCCAGGCGATCCTGGCGGCGATGCCGCCCGGCACCCGGGACGAGGTCCGCGACTACGCCAAGGCGCGCCTCGTGGCGCTCGGCTGGCCCAAGCGCGCCGGCCGCCGCAGCGCCGCCTGACCCACCCCCACACCATCCCCCAACCGCAGGAGACCGCCATGCATCGCGCGACGCGCAACCGGACCCTGAAGGCCCGCCGGGACCATCATCGGGGCTGGACCATCGAGACCCTGTCGTACAGCCCGACCCGGATCGTGCGCCTGGGTGCGGAAAAAGTCGCGATCCTGTTCCCACCGGTGGAGCCGGGCGCCGAGTGGCAGCTCTACCCGCATCCCGACACCTTCCCGGGGCTCAACTTCGATGGCCTGCCCGAGCCGCTCCGTCCGGAATTTTTGGGGTTTTCGGACCTGCCCGCCGTCGAGCGGTTCTTGGGGATTCACGACATGGCGCCGGCGGCGCTTGCGGCCTGATCAGGCTGGCGGCCAGGGGGCGCCCCGGTGGAGCGCCTCCGCCTCCGGGGTCAAGGCTTTCGGGTCGGGGCCGTGCAGCACCAGGGGCGGCAGCAGGCTGAGTGCCGCGCGGCTGCCCCTTGTCGCGGCGATCAGCACCCGGATCGCCGGGGCCTCCGCCCTGGCCTGGACCGGGCGGATCGCGATCCCGCCATACCGGCCCTTGAGGACGTCGAGGCAGGCCGGCAGGGCGTCGGCCCGGTGGATCAGCCCGAGCCGGCCCCCGGGCCGCAGGATCGCCGTGCAGGCGCGGATCCAGAGGTCCAGGCCGTCCTCGGGAAACGTGTGCGCCGTCGCCTTGCCGGGATGCGGCGAGGGGCGGTGGCTGCCCGCAGTGAAGAATGGTGGGTTGGTCAGCACGAGATCGAAGCTGTCCGGCTCCAGTCCGGCGGCACGGCGCCCGGCCGCGGGAGCCAGCACGTCGGCCTCGATCACCGCCGCGTCGATGCCGTTGAGGGCGGCGTTGGCCCGGGCCAGCTCCGCCAGTTCCGGATCGCGCTCCACCAGGGTCGGGCGCGTGCCGGGATGAAGCGCTGCGCAGGCCAGGCCCACCGCGCCGGTGCCGGCGCCGACATCGCAGAACCGGCCCCCCGGCGCCGGCGCGATCAGCCGGGCGAGCAACACCGCGTCGGTTCCCGCCCGGTGCGCTCGCCTGGGCGGCTGGTGCAGGCGCAGGATCCCGCCGAGAAAAGCGTCTGGATCGGTGTTCACGGGTCGCGCAACTCGTGGGCGAGCCCGGCATCCGTCAGCAACCGGCGGGCCTGGGGGGCCCAATCCCCCGGCACCATCAGGCGCTGACCGAACGCCCCGATCGAGCCCTCCATCACGCTCATATGGGTGTCAGCCACCAGGACCGGGATCTCGGCCGCCTCGAGCACCGAGCGGGCGAAGCCGATCAGCACCGGATCATTCGCGGAAATCAGGACGATCATCGGGTTTCTTCGAAGATTTGGCGGGTCACCGGCGCATTCGTCGCGTGCTCTGCACGTTCTGTTCGCACCATATCTCACCCGCGCCGATGTTGCGGCGCCGCGAGGCGCGTGCGAAGGGATCGCCCGCTCCCTGCGGGGGAACCGGACTGGAGGTCGCGGATCTTGGGTATGGCCCTCTCCATCGAGAATCCGAAGCCCGAGGTCGAGGCGGGGCTGAACGACCTCGTCGCGCTGGTGGCGGACGGCATGGCGCGGGTCAACACCACGATCCTGTCGCGCACCGGCTCCGACGTGGCGATGATCCCGGAGGTCGCCAACCACCTGATCGCCAGCGGCGGCAAGCGCCTGCGCCCGATCCTGACGCTGGCCTGCGCCAAGCTCTGCGGATACGCCGGCGACGGCGACGTGAAGCTCGCCGCCAGCGTCGAGTTCATGCACACCGCGACCCTGCTGCACGACGACGTGGTCGACGAGAGCGACATGCGCCGCGGCCGCGTCGCCGCCCGGATCAAGTGGGGCAACGAGGCTTCGGTCCTGGTCGGCGACTTCCTGCTCGGCCAAGCCTTCCGGATGATGGTCGAGGTCGGCTCCCTGCGGGCGCTCGACATCCTGTCCGCCGCCGCCACGGTGATCGCCGAGGGCGAGGTGATGCAACTCACCAACGCCAAGAACCTGGAGACCGACGAGGCCGCCTATCTGGCGGTGATCCGCGGCAAGACCGCCGAGTTGTTCGCCGCCGCCTGCGAGGTCGGGCCGGTGCTGGCCGGCCGGCCTGAGGCCGAGCAGGCAGCCGCCCGCGCCTACGGGATGAATCTCGGCATCGCCTTCCAGCTGATCGACGACGTGCTCGATTACGGCGGCACCTCGGCCGACCTCGGCAAGAATGTCGGCGACGATTTTCGCGAGGGCAAGATCACCCTGCCGATCGTGCTGGCGTACCGCAAGGCGAGCGAGGGCGAGCGCGGCTTCTGGCGGCGGACCCTGCAGCAGGGCGAGATCGGTGCGGACGACCTCGACACCGCCCTCGACCTGCTTCAGCGCCACGGCGCCTTGGAGGAGACCGTGGCCCGCGCCCACCATTACGGCGCTCAGGCCCGCGCCGCCCTCGACATCTTCCCGGACGGACCGGTGAAGGCCGCGCTCAACGGCGCCGTGGAATTCTGCGTCGCCAGGGCCCACTGAACCGTCGCCTCAGGCGGCCTTCCGCAGAGGCCCGGCTGCCCGCGTCGTGAAGCTGCGCCGATAGGCTGTGGGCGTCACGCCGACGAGGCTGCGGAAATGGCTGCGCAGGGTCGGCGCCGAGCCGAACCCCACCTGCCGGGCGATCTCGTCCACCGGGCGGGTCGTCTCTTCGAGCATCGTCCGCGCTTCGGTCACCCGCTCGGCGATGAGCCAGGTCCCGGGCGCCTGGCCGGTGGCGGCCCGGACGTGCCGGTGGAGGCTCCGCAGGCTGAGCCCGGCTTCGGTCGCCATGCGCTCGACCGTCCAGGCCGCGCCGAGGTTTTCGCGGACGCGATCGAACAGGAGCCCGAGCTTGGCGCCGGCCCGCTTCGGCACCGGCCGCTGCACGAACTGCGCCTGGCCGCCGTCCCGGTGGGCGTGGACCACCATCCGCCGGGCCACCCGGCTGGCAACCTGCGCGCCGAAATCCGTCCGCACCACGTGGAGGCACAGATCGAGCCCGGCCGCGCTCCCGGCCGATGTCAGGATCGAACCCTCGTCGACATACAGCACGTCGGCCGCAACCCGGACGTCCGGGTAGGCCGCGAGCCGGTCGGTGAAATGCCAATGGGTGGTGGCCCGGCGGCCCGCCAGAAGCCCGGCCTCGGCCAGCACGAAGGCCCCGGCGCAGATCGAGACGAGGCGCGCGCCCCGGAGGTGCGCCCGCCTCAGCGCGGCGAGCAAGGCGGGCGGGATCGCGCCCGTGGGGCCTCGCCAACCCGGGAGGACGATCGTCCCCGCCGTGTCGAGCAAGTTCAGGCCGCCATCGGCCTGGACCACCACCCCGCCGGTGCCGCGCAACGGTCCCGGTTCGACCGCCGCGATGGCGCAGCGGTACCAGCGCCCCCCGAATTCCGGCCGAGGCAGGGCAAAGACCTCGACCGCGCAGCCATACTCGAAGGTGCACAGCCCGTCATAAGCCAGGATGACGACGGTGGGGCGGGGCGACTTTGGCATGATCGCGTCGGTAATGGCCGATCGTGCCACTGGCAACGGCCACGCTGCCGGGAGACATTCCGCCAGCCCGCACAGAGGAATGCGGCCCACGCAAGGATGCGCCATGCGCCTGATCGGTATGCTCGATTCGCCCTATGTCCGTCGCGTCGCGATCACGATGCGGATGGCCGGACTCCCGTTCACGCACGAGCCCCTGTCGATCCTGCGGGACATCGAGGCGTTCCGCACCGTCAACCCGGTGATCAAGGCGCCGACCCTGATCACCGAGGCCGGGATCGTGCTGATGGAGTCGACGCTGATCCTGGCGCACCTGGCCGAACGGCATCCCGACCGTGCCCGGCTGATGCCCGCAGCGCCCGACGCGCATGCCCGGGCCTCCCGCATCCTCGGCCTCGCCCTGGCGGCCGCGGACAAGACGGTGCAGCTCGCCTACGAGCGCAACCTGCGCCCCGAGGAGAAATGGCACGCGCCCTGGCTCGATCGGATCCAGGGTCAGCTCGTCGCCGCCTATGCGGAGCTGGAGCGGGAGATCGGGTCGCAGGAGCCGTGGCTATTCGGGCCGGCGCCGCTCCAACCGGACATCACCACCGCGGTGGTCTGCCGATTCACGCGAAGCATCCAGGGTGATGCGGTCTCGGAAGCCGAGCATCCGAACCTCGCCGCCCTCTGCGCCCGCGCCGAGGCGCTGCCGGCCTTCCAAGCCTATCCGTTCAAGTAGATGCGGGAGGCCTCACGGCTCCTTCGTGGAGAGCCACCAATCGCCGCCATCGTACCAGCAACTCGCATCGGGCGGTCCGTCGAAGCGGATCGCGCGCACCGCCTTAAGCTGCCCCTGCGCGAAAGCCTTGGCCAGGCTGCCGCTCTCGTCCTCGGCCAAGCCCTGGAGCGGGATGAAGATCGAGGGTGAGACGAACCGGGCCGGCCATGCGCTGGCATCCAGGCCCCGGCGGATCAACAGCATGCCGCCCCGGTCCTCGGCCGGCTGGAGTGGGAACAACAGCCGCCCCTCCGGCCGCAGCGCGTCGAGCCAGGCTTGGGCCGGGCGCGGCGCGCCGGCATTGACGTAGATCGCGTCGGCCGCCGGCAGCCCCTCCGCCGCGCCGGAGCGCGCCTCGACCCGCGCCCAGGGCCAGGCGACGAGGTTGCGCGCCGTCCGCTCGGCGAGGCCGGGATCGATCTCGCGGCCGTGAACCTGGCCGTCCGGCCCGACCAGATGGGCGAGCAGCGCTGTATAATATCCGCTGCCGGTGCCGACCTGGATCGCCGTCTCGCCGGGCTGGGGCGCGAGCGCATCGAGGCAGAGGGCGTGCAGGCTCGGCTGGCCGATATTGATGCCGCGGGCGGCGTCGATGGCGATGAGCACGTCCTGATAAAGGAAGGCCGGATCGTCGTCCGGGGTCGTCACGTAGAGCGGCCCGCGGTCCCGCGACCGCCAGCCATTGGAAGCCAGGATCGACCAGGGACCGGGGCCCGCGAAGGGCTCCCGCGGTACCGCCGCGAAGGCCGCCTCGATGCGCGGGTCAGCCGCGTTCGAGTTCGCCACGAGGGACGCGTAGAAGCAACGAAGCTTGGTGCTGCGCGCGTCGGAACCGTCTCGATCCGCCATCCCGTCACCCCCGGAACAAACAGATCAGCCACATCGATCCGCGTCAAGACGCCGCAGGCGTGAGCGCGCCCGCCAAGGCTGGCGCGAGGCCGCGCAATTCTTCCAGGTGCGCCGAAGTCAGGGTCCGCAGCAGCGCTTCGGCCCGAGGCGTGAGCGCGAGTTCGCTTCGGCGGCGATCCTCCGTCGACCGGACCTTGGTCAGCAGGCCGGCCTCGACCATCCGGGCGACCAGCTCGGCCGCGCTGTGCGGCGCGATCAAGAGCTGTTCGGCCAGCAAGCCCACTGTCGGCGGAGCGCGACCCGCATGGCCGGCGAGGGCCAGGAGCGCTTGATGCTGCTGCGGCGGGATGCCCGCCCGGGCCGCGGCGGCCTCGCTGAAGGCCAGGAAGCGCCGCAGCCGATAACGGAACTCCGCCAGCGCCGCGTATTGCTCCGGTGAGAGTGGTTCGGCCTCAGGCTCGTCGGCACCCATGCTGGCCTCCCTGGTCCTGATCCCGGGCTTGGTGACCGCTTCGCATGGTGATCCTTAGGGCCGTGCCGACGCAGCCGCACCGGGCGCTCCGGTCGTTTCGTCGTTGAATATATCGTATCACGATATAAATGGCCTTGGGCGGAGGGCGGACTTTATGGACGGCGGACCAAACATCGAGGGTGGTGGCGAGACGCCGTTGCGGCGGCCGCTCGGCGATTTCAGCGCGGACCGGCGGGTGCTGATGCTAGCTGGTCTGGCGGTGATCACCGGTACGGCCGCGTCGGGCACCGCCTGGATCCTGCTGGCGCTGATCGGCCTCGTGACCAACGCCGTATGGTACGGCCGCTTCGATACTGCGCTGACCTCCCTGGCCGGCGCAGCGCCGGGGCCATGGATGGTCGCGATCCCGGTGATCGGCGCGCTGATCGTCGGGTTCATGGCCCGCTACGGGTCCGAAAAGATCCGGGGCCACGGCATTCCCGAGGCCATGGAGGCGATCCTCATCGGCGGCAGCCGGATGTCGCCCAAGGTGGCCGTGCTCAAGCCGGTCTCCTCGGCGGTGGCGATCGGCACCGGCGGCCCGTTCGGGGCCGAAGGACCGATCATCGTCACGGGCGGTGCGGTGGGTTCGCTGTTCGCGCAGTTCTTCCATCTGAGTGCGGCCGAGCGGAAGACGCTGCTGGTGGCAGGCGCCGCGGCCGGCATGACGGCGATCTTCGGGACGCCGGTGGCGGCCGTGCTGCTCGCCGTCGAGGTGCTGCTGTTCGAGTGGCGGCCGCGCAGCCTCGTGCCGGTGGCGGTCGGGGCGGTGACGGCGGCGTGCTGGCGCCCGGCCCTGTTCGAGGCCGGACCGCTCTTTCCCTTCACCGACAACCCGGCTTTGCCCTGGTGGGGTCTGCCTGCTTGCGCCCTGCTCGGCGTGGCCTGCGGGCTGATCTCGGGCGTGCTCACCAGGGCGCTTTACGCGCTGGAAGACGGGTTCGGCCGGCTGCCGATCCACTGGATGTGGTGGCCGGCGCTGGGCGCCCTCGTGGTCGGCCTCGGCGGCCTCGTGGAGCCCCGGGCGCTCGGTGTCGGATACGACGTGATCCGCGACCTGCTCTCCGGACATCTCCTGGCCGGTGCCGTGCTGACGATCCTCGTGGTCAAGGCGGTGATCTGGCTCACGGCCCTGTCCTCGGGCACTTCCGGGGGCGTGCTGGCGCCTCTGCTGATCCTCGGTGGCGCGATCGGTTGGCTGATCGGCCTCGCTTTGCCGGGTGCGCACGGCTTCTGGGCGCTGCTCGGTATGGCGGCGATGCTCGGCGGGGCCTTGCCGGCGCCGCTCACCGGGGTGGTGTTCGCCGTCGAGGTGACCGGCGACGTCGCCGCCCTGGCGCCGCTGCTCGCCGCCACCATGGCGGCCTATGCGGTGACCGTGCTGCTGCTCAAGCGCTCGATCCTCACCGAGAAGATCGCCAGGCGCGGCCAGCACGTGACGCGGGAATACGGCATCGACCCTTATGACCTCGCCCGGGTCGAGGCAGTGATGACCCGCGATGTCGCGACCCTCAGTGGAGACCTGCCGCTCGCCGAAGCCCTCGCCGCGATCACCTCGGGCGACCACCACGCCTATCCGGTGCTCGACAGTGGCCGCCGGCCGGTGGGGCTGGTCACGCGCAATGATGCGCTTCGCTGGACGGTGGAGATCGGGGAGGATGACAGGGCCGACGGCACGCTGGCCGAGCGCGTCTCGGATGCCGACCTCGCCGTGGTCCACCCAGGCGACGTGGTCTCGCACGCCCTCGACGTGATGCTCTCGGCCGGACAGGGGCGCCTGCCGGTCACCGATCCGGAGAGCGGCGCGCTGGTCGGGCTCCTCACCCGCAAGGACCTGCTGCAGGTGCGCGCCACGACGGTCCGGGCCGAGGCCGAGCGTCGGGCATATTTCCGCCGGGGCCGGGCGCGGGCGGGTGCGATCGGGGGCTAACGGGAGCCGTCGCTCCGGTCAGCGCAGGAAGGTCGGCGCCACCCACCAGCCTGGATGGGCAGCCCGCAGGGCGGCGGCGGCGCGCACCGCCGCGTGCCGATCGGTGAACAGCGCGAACACCGTCGCCCCCGAGCCCGACATCCGCGCCAAGCGGCAGCCGGCTTGGTCCCGCAGGGCCGCCAGGGTCTCGCCGATCACCGGGGCGACCGTGAGCGCCGGGGCCTCCAGGTCGTTCCGGGCCGGGGCGATCGCCGCCACGAGGGCGTCGGCGCCGAAACCCTCGCCGATGTCGGGATGCGCCGCGCCGTCGAGCCGCTGCCCGACCGTCAGGCCCAGAGCCTTGAACACCGGGGCGGTCGGCACCGGCACGCCGGGATTGATCAGAACCGCCGGCAGCGGCGCGAAGCTGAGCCCCGGGCCGATCTCTTCTCCGGCGCCGCGCATCATCCGGGCGCGCGGATCGAGGCAGACCGGGACGTCGGCCCCGGTCTCGCGGGCGGCTGCGATCACGGCCGGGTGGTTGAGCGGCAGGCCGTTGAGGCACGCGAGCAGCCGCAGGGCCGCGGCGGCATCGGAGGAGCCCCCGCCGATCCCGGCCGCGACCGGCAGGCGCTTGACCAGATGGAAGGCGCCCATCCGCAGCGACGGCACCTTCGCCGCGAGCCCGCGGGCGGCGCGCAGGACGAGGTTGTCCTGCGTTGGGCCAGCCGGACCGGCGGTCGGGCCACTGACGGTGAGGCCGAGCGGTGCGTCGGGATCGAGGGTCAGCCGGTCCGCGGTGCCCGCGAAGGCGACCAGGCTCTCCAGCTCATGATAGCCGTCTCCGGGCCGCCGCCCGAGGACATGGAGCGTCAGGTTGACTTTGGCGGGGGCGCGGTCGGCGAGCAGGGGCACGGTGTCTCGAACGGGTCGGCGTGGTCGGGCCTGACGCTCTACAGAGTCACGGGCGGGAACAACAGTTCACCCCAGATCCCCATGCGACCGGTACGGCAGGGCATCGCCCACGCTGATCGCAGTCAGATCCTCGGCCAGTTCCACCAGCCCGTCGCTGGCCGACAGGCCGGACAGGGCACCTCCCGGCACAGGCACCGCTTCCGGCGTGCCGTCGGTGCCGGCTCGGAGACGGACGCGCAGGTACTCGCGCCGGCCTGAGCGCTTCTCCTGAGCGAAGCCGCTGCGCACCGTCAGCGTCGGCGCCGCGTCGCGCGCGCCCGACAGGTGCAGCACCAGCGGACGGAGGACGGCCAGAGCGGTCACGTAGGCGGCGGCCGGATTGCCGGGCAGGCCCGCGAACGGCGTGCCCGCCACGGTGCCCAAGGCCACCGGCCGACCGGGCTTGATGGCCAGCCGCCAGAAGGTCAGCGCACCCGATGCCTCGACGGCGGCGCGGACGTGATCCTCCTCGCCCACCGAGACGCCCCCGGAGGTCAGGATCAGGTCGTGATCGGCGGCCGCGGCTTCGAGGCGTTGCCGCAGGGGACCGGGCGCGTCGCGCAGGATGCCGAGGTCGACAGGTTCGGCGCCGAGCCTGCGCAGCAGGGCGGCGAGCATCGGCCGGTTGGCGTCGTGGATGCCGGCGGGCGGCAGGGGCTGGCCGGGCTGGGTCAACTCGTCGCCGGTCGAGAACAGCGCCACCTTGAGCGGCGCGCGCAGGCGCAGCTCGGGCAGGCCGAGCGCCGCCGCGAGCGCGAGGTGGCGCGGACCCAGCCTCGTGCCGGCCGGGATCGCGCGGTTGCCGCGTGCCACATCCTCGCCGGCCCGGCGGCGGTTGGAACCCTGGGTGAGGCCGGCGGGCAGGATGACGGCCTCGCCGTCGGTCCGCACGTCCTCCTGCATCGCCACCGTGTCGGTGCCCGGCGGCATCGGCGCCCCGGTGAAGATCCGCACCGCGAAGCCCGACCCGGGATCGGCCGGCGCGTGACCGGCCGGGACGCGGCCGCCGAGCGGGAGGCGTGTCTCGCCCGTCGGTGCGAGATCGCCGGCCCCGACCGCGTAGCCGTCGACGGCCGAATTATCGAACGGCGGCAGGTCGATCGGGGCGATCAGATCCTCCGCCAGGACGCGGCCGTCGGCCCGATCGATCGCGACCGATTCGATCCCCGACAGGACCGGCAGCCGCGCGCGCAGCAGGGCCACCGCGTCGGCGACCCGCATCGGCGCGGGCGCCACGTCGAAGCAGTCGCGGCTTAGGCGTCCCATCGGGACGCGATGGCGGTCTTGGACATGACGATCTTGGACAAGGAGCGGGTCGGCACGGGTGCCTCGCGGGCTGTGGCCTGTCGGCTTGCGGCATCGGGGCTAAGCGATCAAGCCCGGACCTTGGCGGCGGCGTGGGTGATCCTCTACCCTCGCCCAATCATGCCAGATGTCGAAGCGATTCCCTGCCAACGCCACCTGTTCGAGGTGCCGGCGGATGTCAGCTACCTGGATGCGGCGGCCTGGTCGCCGCTGCCCCGCGCGGTCCGGGCGGCCGGCGAGGCCGGCATCCTGATGAAGAGCCAGCCCTGGACCTATCCCCGAACGGCGATACCGGCCCT
The DNA here is from genome assembly GCF_022829425.1 of Methylobacterium sp. J-072. Lineage (NCBI taxonomy): Bacteria > Pseudomonadati > Pseudomonadota > Alphaproteobacteria > Hyphomicrobiales > Methylobacteriaceae > Methylobacterium > Methylobacterium sp. J-072. The sequence goes on from NZ_JAKSYK010000231.1 coordinate 246,792, forward strand.
CGCCGAGCGGACCCGCGAAGCCGCGGCCCGGCTGATCGGAGCGGGCGACGACGACGTCGCGATCGTGGGCTCCGTGAGCCACGCCATGGCGATCGCGGCGCGCAACCTCGCCCCCGCATCGGGCGCACGTCTCCTACGGGTGGCGGACGAGTTCCCGTCCCTGCGCTACGCCTTCGACCGGCTGGCGGCCGCCCACGATCTCTCCGTCGAGGAGGTCGCCCGGCCGCCGGACGGTGACTGGACCACCGCTCTGCTGGAGGCGATCCGGCGCCCCGGCGCGCCGCCCCTCGCCATCGCGACCCTGACGCCCCTGCATTGGACCGATGGCGTACTGATCGACCTCGACCGGCTCGCGCCGGCGGTGCACGAAGCCGGTGCCGCCCTGGTGATCGACGCGACGCAGGCCGTCGGCGCGATGCCGGTGGACGTGGCCCGCTGGCGGCCCGATTTCCTCGCCTTCCCGACCTACAAATGGGCGCTCGGTCCCTACGGCGTCGCGTTCCTGTACGCCGCGCCGCGTCGGCAGGACGGGGTGCCGATCGAGGAGCATACCGGGAACCGCTCATCCGCGGTGGGGGCTCGGCGCTACGATCGGGGCGAGCTGAACGATCCCGTCTCCCTCTCGATGGCCGCAACCGGCCTGGAGCTGATCGCCGAACTGGGCGTCCCGTCTATCGCGGCGCGACTGCGTGGGCTCACCGACCGCCTGGCTGGTGGCGTCGCGGAGCTAGGCCTCGCCGTTGCGCCGCGCCATCTGCGAACGGGCCACGTCGTCGGCGCGCGTGCGCCTGGGGGACTGCCTAAAAACCTGGCAAATCGCTTGCAGGCGGCAAACGTATTCGCGAGCGAGCGGTCGGGGGCGCTGCGCCTGAGCCCCCATGTCTGGGCCGACGAGGCCGATATTACGCGCTGTCTCGCCGCACTCGGACGGGTTCTCGGTGACGCGGGCGGACACCGAACGGAAGCACACGATCGATAGTTTCCGTCTGTCCATCGGGCGAATGCGGATGCCGCGGCGGGCACCGCCCCTAGATCATCGTTTCGAAGCGCGGCCGTCGTTCTTGGGACGCGGCCACCCCATCATGTTGCCGAGATTCATGCCGCGTTCCGGTGAGACCTTTCCCATGCCGGTCCGCAGCCTGCGCCTCGCCGCGACGGTCCGCGCCGGCCTGTCCGGACGCTTCGCCGTCATCCTGTCCGGCGAGCTGATCCAGAGCCTTTTCCACTTCGCGCTGAACATCCTGCTGGTGCGCGAGCTGGGGGCGCACGATTACGGGCTGTTCGCGATCGTGTTCACGGTCGGGGCGGTCGGCATCACCTATATCCGCGCCCTGGTGGCGGTGCCGGCGACGCTCCACCTCGCCCGGAGCCTCGGCCGGCCGGCGGCGCTCGGCTACGACGTGATGTTCGGCTCCGGCGCGGCCCTGGTCTCCGTGCTGATGGCGCTCGCCACCAGTGTGGCGCTCGTGCCGGTGATCGGCCTCGGCGCTCTGGCGGCCGGGGCCTTCGTGGGCCTCTACGGCTTCCGAAGCTACCTGCGGATCGTGCTGCTGGCCCGCGGACGGCCGCGGATCGCGGGCCTGAGCGACCTCGTCTACGCGATCTGCGGCAGCCTGTTCGTCTGGTGGGGGCTGAACGGCGAGGGCACGGCTTTGCTCGACCGGGCGTTCCTGGCGATCGCCCTGGCGCATGCCATCGCCATCGCGGTGGCCTACGGGGCTCTGCGCCAGCGCCTGCGGATCTCGCTCCATCCCCGGGCGCGGGCGCGCTACCGGGCGATCTGGCGGACCCTGGCCTGGTCGCTCGCGGGCGTTACCAGCCTCACCGTGCAGGGTCAGGGCCTGACACTCCTGTTCGCCCTGCTGGCCGGGCCGGCCGCCTACGCGCCGATCGCCGCGACGTTGGTGCTCTATGCGCCGCTGCGCATCCCCACGAGCGCGCTGATGAACATGGTCCTGCCCGAGATCAGCGGCCTGCTGGCCGCCGGGCAGGTCCAGGCCGCTCGGCGGCTGGTGATGCGCCATGTCCTGCTGATCGCCTGCGCGTGCCTCGTCTACGGGCTGGTGATGGCCGCGACCCTGCCGCTGATCGAGGACGTGCTGTTCAAGGGGCGCTTTGCCGGCGAGGCCATGGGCTGGATCGGGCTCGGCGTCTGGGCTGTCGTGACGACGTCGCTGCTCTACGCGATCCCGCGCGCCTATCTCGAAGCCTCCGCGGCCTTCCGGACGATCACGGCCGGTGCGGTTGCGAGCGGCGCGCTCGGCTTCGCCCTCATGGTGCCGCTTCTTCTGACACTGCCGCCGGCGACTGCGCTACTCGGGCTCCTGGCCTCGGAGATCGCGACGCTCGCGTGGTCGGTGGGGGCGTTTCGCCGCTTGGCGGGGAAGCCGCGGATTGTGGTCGAGGAACTGTCCTAGCGCGGCTGGCGAAGCCTCTGCTGCGAGGCCTCTCCCGGAAACTGGTTTAGCCCGTCAGGCCGCAGTCTCGGTGACCGGCGCCTGCGCGGCTTCAGGCTTGCCGAAGCGCTGCTTCAGGGCATGCCTGGTACGATCGACCAGATGCGCCGCCGCGCCCTGTGGGGTGCGCCCGCCCATCATCGAGGCGAGGGTCAGGCTCTCGGTGCCGAATCGGCCCTTGAAGCCCTCGTCGCCGCACAGGAAGTCGACCGTGTGCAGTCCGCGGTCGATCGACCACATGATGTAGTCCATCATCAGCACCATCCCGGGCGAGCCGCGCTCGAAGGCCGGATCGTAGGTGGTGACGAAGGCCATCATCGTGCCGGCCTGGACGAAGTTGATCGAGACCGCGACGAGGGCGCCGCCGCATTCGAGCACGAAGGCGTGGAGCAGCCCCGTGTCCTGCAGCACCCGGACCATCGCGGGCAGGGCCTGCGAGCCTTCGTCGTAGAAGGCGGTGGACGGCAGGTTATGGGTCGCGAGCCAGGCGCGCTTGAACTGGGTGAGCCTTTCCAGCACCGGGCCGAGCGGCTCGTCGGGTCCGAGTAGCCGGAAGGTCAGCGGGCCGTGCTCGCCCATGGATTTCTGGCCGCGGCGGTAATTCTGGCGGGTCTTCTTCGACTGCGCGTCGAACCAGGCCTGCCCGGTCGGCCAGGGGCCGCGCACCCGCCAGTTCGCCTCGTCGCGGTGGTTGAGGCGCAGCCGGGTGCCCCCAGAAATGGGTGTGAGCAAGGCCCGCGCGGCGGCGTCGGGCAGGAGCCGGTTCAGATAGGCGAGGTCGAAGCCGCCGGCCCGGCTGGCCTGCTGCCACATCCGCCGGACGAGGCCGGCATTCGTGCGGTCCGCCAGCACGGCGTCGCCGAAATCGGAGCAGTCCTTGGCGGCCCATTCGAGCACGCGGAACCCTTTGCGCCGCACGGTGGCCAGCGGCAGGATGCCGACCAGGGTATCGCCGCGCCAAGACAGCACGATCGCCAGCGCCCTGCGCTCGCGGTCGGGGGCACTGGCCCACCAGGCCGAGATCCAGGCATGGCTCTGGAAGACCAGGGCGCCGCTGCGCCGCCACAACTCGGTCCAGGCCGGTCCGACGGCTTCCAGCCGCTCGGCGGTGCGGACGATCTCGAAGCGTTCCGGAGACATGGGTCAGGCGCCCGAGCGAGGCTGAGCGGGGATCCCGCGCAGGCGCCGAACCTGCCGCGCGATCCGCCGGCCCATCTTCTTCAGGGGCAGGAAGTAGAGCCCCGAGAGGGATTGATAATCGGCGACATCCCGATCGACGAGCCCAAAGGTAAAATCCTCGTTCGGATCCGGGACGTGCAGGGTCCCGAACAGGCGGTCCCAGAACGAAAACAGCAGCCCGAAATTCTTGTCGTAGTGCTGCGGCGCCGTCGAGTGGTGGAGCTGGTGCCAGTGCGGGCAGAGGATCACCGCGTTAAGCCGCCCGAACGAGATCTTGAAATGCGTGTGGCGCACGAAATCCATCATCAGGATGTTGCGCATGATGTAGACGTTGATCCCGAACACCGTCAGCTCGACCGGGTTCAGCGCGACCAGGCTCCAGATCCCGAAGCAGATCCCGGGGATCACCCCGTCCCAGGCGCGGTTCATCAGCTCGTCGAGGGGGTGGACCCGGTCCTTGGTGATGCCGACCATCACCTCGGCCGAGTGATGGACCTTATGCAGCTCCCACAGGAACGGGTAGCGGTGCTGGGCCGTGTGGTAGAGGTAGTAGGACAGGTCGTAGGCAAGCAGCATGGTGAGGGTGAACAGCACCACGGTCACCGGCCCGGGCGAACCGAAGACCGGTTGGTCGATGCCGAGAATCGTGCCCAGGACCCAGTTGGTCGCGTAGCCGACCGCCACCACGAAGGTCACCCCAGCCGGGATCAGCAGGAACGGCATGATCGCCTTACGGGTGACATAGAACAGCAGGTCGGCCCGGGCGGAGGGGTGGGTCATCACCTCGTGCGTCAGCACGAACTCGAAGAACTCGGCGAACGCGTAGCGCTCGGCGGTGCGCAGGTAGGCGATCAGGGCGCAGCCAAACGCGGTCGCGAACAGCAGGCCGGCGGCGACCAGGTTCTCGGCCGAGACCCGGTCGATGATCTGCGTGATGAACCCGACGACATCCATGACGAGGCGTTCCCCTCCGCCGGACCGGCTTGCGCGCCGGCGGTGACCGCCGGACTACCCTGAGACGCCCAACGCACGCGGTGCGCCCCGCCCTAACCCGGCGCGACGATACCCGCCGAACCGCCAGCGTCCAGTACGGCGAGCATTATCGTCGACCGGTACTTACTGAATTTGACGGCACCGGTATTTGTCCACCGAAGATCGGCGGCGGACGAAGTCCGGTCCCTGGACCGCGGCTAGGCACAGACCGGACGCGCTCCGGTCAGGCCGTCGGACGCGCGGTCCGTTCCGCCGTCACCGCCGCGTCGGTATTGCGAGGCCCGCGCAGAATCGCCCGGACCATGGCGTCGATCCCTTCGGCGGCGGAGGCCTCCGAGAACAGGGTCTCGTAGCGCGTCCGGGCCGCCTGGCCGAAGCCGCGCCAGCTCGCCGGATCGGTGGCGATGCGGGCGAGCAATGCGGCGATCGGCTCCGGGCCGCCGGGGGGCACGATCCAGCCGGTCCTGCCGTCGGCCACGACCTCCGGGAGGCCGCCGATATCGGTGACCAGCGGCGGCACGCCGTAGGACATCGCCTCGATCGCCACCCGGCCCAGCGATTCCGGACGCTGCGACGGCATCGTCACCACGTCGGCCCAGCGGTAGAGTTCGGAGGGATCGTCCACGAACGGTTGGAGCGTGACCTGCTTCGACAGGCCGGTCTCGGCGATCCGCGCAGACAGAGCCTCCTCGCGGGCAGCGTCCTCGAAGGCGCTGCCGACGATCTTCAGTTCGATCCGGCTGCGGATCGCCTCGGGCAGGGAGGCCAAAGCCTCGACCAGCACGTCCTGGCCCTTGATCCGGCTGATTCGGCCGAGCATCAGCACCCGCAGGGGCCGCGTGCCGTCGTAAGGCCGCCCGTTCGGCTCGGCCGGTCCGGCGATGCCGTTATAGACCACGCGGGCCGTTGCCTCCGCGGGCAGCGCGTAGGCGCGCTCGGTGGCGCGGGAATTGAACACCACGTTGGCGCCGCTCCAGCGGATCAGCCCGCGCAGGACCTTCAGCACGGCGCCTTCCGGGATCTCGTGCACGTGCACGATGCTGCGCCCCGGCAGCAGCCGCGCGGCCAGCAGGTAATCCGCCACCACGGTGGTGTTGATGTAGACGAGGTCGCTGTCGCGGAGGCGCCGGAGCGCCCGGGCCACCGCGAAGGGCAGCGCCATCATCCCCAGCGTGGCGAGGCGGGCGAGGTTCTTGCGCCGCAGGATCCACAGGGGCTCGATCACGATGGCGCTGGCATAGGGCTCGAGCGCAGCGACGATCGGGCCGCGCCGGGGCAGGACCACGTCGATCTGCGCCGCCGGATGGGCGGCCCGGATGGTGCGCACCGTCTCGATGAAGCAGCGATCCGACCCGTAGAGCTCGAAGCCCTGGTGCACGCAGGTGATGCGATTGACCGGCGCGCTTCCGTGCGCACGCCCAAAGGCGAACGTGCCCCCCGCCCCGGCGGCTCCCGGTTCGGCGGTGAACGCCTCACGCTGGAGGTTCTGTGCGGTCTCCGGGCCAAAAGCGAACGGATGCGATGCCCCACGGGCGCCAACTGGGCTAGAAGGTGTCGCGAGTATCGAGCTATCTACCATAAGATGAATACTTATCGGGCTATAACAACTGTGAGTTGTATCGCCTGTTTAGGCGACCGTTATTCCTGTCTCCGTACAATATGAGCCGCTAACAAGAAAGGAAGAGCCGTGCCCGTCGATGCGCCCACACTACTTATTCTTGGGACACGCGGGATTCCGGCCGCCCATGGCGGCTTCGAGACTTTCGCCGAACGGCTCGCGCTCTATCTTGCCGGTCGCGGCTGGCGGGTCGGCGTGTATTGCCAAGCGGAGGTCGAGCGGGTGCGGGACCGGGTCTCGACCCGGACCTGGAACGGCATCGACCTGATCACCGTGGAGGTGGCGCTCCGCGGACCGGCCGCGACCTTGGCCTTCGACGCGATCTGCGCGCACGACGCGGCGACGCGGGGCGGCGTCTGCCTGGTGCTCGGCTATAACGGCGCAGCGTTCCTGCCCTACCTGCGGGCGCGCGGCGCCAAGATCCTGACCAACATGGACGGGATCGAGTGGCGCCGGCCGAAATGGCCGCTGCCGGTGCGGGCGTTCTTCTACCTGAGCGAGTGGATCGCGGCGTGGTCATCGCAGCGGCTCGTCGCCGACCACCCGGCCATCGCCGACCACCTCGCCCGCCGCCGCCCGCGCAGCGCCATCGCGACGATTCCCTACGGGGGCGATCCGCCACCGGCGGATCTGGCGCCGCCGCCCCTCGGGCTCGAGCCGGGCCGCTACCTGGTCTCGATCGCCCGCATCGAGCCCGACAACAACATTCTGACGCTCGTCGAGGCGTTCTCACGCAAGCCGAGGGGCATGCGGCTCGTTGTGCTCGGAACGTTGAAGGTCGGTAACGCCTATCACCGCGCACTCGAGGACGCGGCCGGGCTGGAGGTGCTGATGCCGGGGGCGATCTACGATCCCGAGATGGTCCAGAGCCTGCGCGTCCACGCGCGCGCCTATCTCCACGGCCACACGGTCGGCGGCACCAACCCGTCGCTGGTGGAGGCGCTCTGGGCCGGTAACGCCGTGATCGCCCACGACAACCCGTTCAACCGGGGCACGGCCGGCGACGGTCAGTTCTACTTCACCGACGGCGACAGCTGCGCCGCCGCGATCGAGCGGGTCCTCGCCGATGACGACGCGGTGGTTGCCGCTGGTAAAGCGGCGCGCAGGCAGGCCGAGCGTTTCCGTTGGGACGACATCTTGGCCGCCTACGAAGACGAGCTGCGCCGGGTCGGCGGCTATCCGCGGCTTTCGCGGGCGCGACCGAGTGCGGAGGCGAGTCCGGTCCAGGCGACGGCCGGGATCGACGGGTGAGAGCGAGCCGGCGGCAGGTGCTGGCCGGCGGCCTCGCGGTCGCGGGGGCCGGCGCGCTCCCGGCCGCGTCCGGCCCCGAGCCGCTTCCGCTGCGCCGCGGCATCGCCCTGTGGCCGTGGTTCTCGCTCACCACCGAGTTCCCGGAGCCGCGCATCGATTATGCCTGGCCGCCGTTCCAGGCCGACCGCCCCGTGCCGACCAGGGACGACCTGCGCCGCCTCGCCGGCCTGGGCTTCGACTTCGCGCGGCTTCCCCTGGATCCCGGACCGTTCGTGGCCTTCACGGGCACACGCCGCGCCGAGCTCCTCGGCACCCTGTTGAGCGCGATCGACGACGTGCTGGCGACCGGGATGCGCGTCCTCGTCAACGTCCAGGCGAATGCCGCCACGCACCATTACACGCCCGACGCCTTCTACGGCTCAGACCGGGCGCCGCTCTACCCAGCCTATCGCGACCTGATCGCCGAGCTGGCCCGGCTCTGCGTCCGGAAGGGGACCGGCCGTGTGGGTTTAGAGCCGGTCAACGAGCCGCCGCAGGCCTGCGGGGCCGGCGCCTGGAACCGTGTCCAGGCGGGGCTCCTGACCGCCGCTCGGGACGCCGCGCCTGACCTGACTCTCGTGGCGACCGGCGCCTGCGGCAGCCTCGTCTCCGGTCTGACGGCCCTCGACCCGGCATCCTTCACCCGGTTCGCGCCGCTGCTCTACACCTTCCATTTCTATGAGCCGTACCTGTTCTCGCACCAGGGGGCGACCTGGCTCACCGAGGAGCCGTTCTACCGTTGGCTGAATGCCGTGCCCTGGCCGGGCAATCCGGCGCGCCTGCCCGAGACCCTCGCGGCGATCCGCGCCCGCATGGCGGTCGACCGTGCGGTTCCGCAGGCCGAAAAGGCGCGCGACCTCGCCGTGATCGAGGCCAAGCTGCACGAATATGGCGAGGCCGAACCGGGGCCGGCCTACCTGGCGAAGGCGCTGGCCCCGGTCTCGGCCTGGGCCGATCTCTACGGGATCCCGGCCCGGCACGTGCTGATGGGGGAGTTCGGGGCGCTCCGCACCGATGGCCGCTACACGGCCTCCCGGGCCGCGGACCGCGCGGCCTATCTCGGCGACGTGCGGCGCGCGGCGGAACAGGCGGGCTTCGCCTGGTCGTTCTGGAACCTATTCGACGGGCTGGGGCTGATGGACGACGCGCACGCCATCGATCCGGCGCTGGTGGCTGCGCTCGGGCTTGGAGGGCGGAGGTAGGCTGATCGTGGCGGCCGTTTAGGCAAGCCGGTTCGGCGCGGGGTGACTTTTCCCACCCTCCCCCTCACCCTGAGGCGCGAGCGCAGCGAGCCTCGAAGGAGACCTCCAGGGATCGCGCGGCTGGCTGGAATGCTCCTTCGAGGCCTCCGCTTCGCTCCGTCACCTCAGGATGAGGGGGTGAGTGGGAGGAGCCAGGCGTAGGGCCGACCGAGGTGTCAGCCTCGCTCCCGTGCGGCACCCGGCGGAAACAGCACGATCAGCATCATCGCGAACTTCGCGAGCATCGTGGTCTTGCCCGCCAAGCCCTCGAAGGTGTTGACCAGGATCACGAAGGTTAGGATCGGCAGCCAGACGCCGCGCCGGCAGTGGCGAGCGATCTCGGTGAGGTAGAGCCCCACCGCCACGACCAGCAGCGTCGTCACCAGAATGCCGTGGTAGAGCACGTCGGAGACGATGGAGTTCTCGATACCCCATTCGAGGCCGTAGATCCGCCGCAGGGTGCTCACCTGCAGAAGGTCCGGGGCGAGCAGCAATTGCCGGAACGGGATGGCGTCGAAGATCGCCAGCATGTCGACCCGGGCCTGGGCGCTGCCGCCGTCGGAGACGAACCGGCTGAGCAGGGTATCGAAGAACCCCACCGCCGCGAGCACCGCGACCATCACCGGCAGCGCCGTCAGGACGAAGCAGACGCAGGCTGCCCCGATCAGGGGGATCCGGTTGCTCCGCAGGGTCCGGTTGAGGGCGACCAGCCCGACCATCCCACCGAGCGCCAGGGTGGTCACCGTGGCCGACCGGCCGCCGAACGTGACGAGCGCCACGAGCTGCACGGCGATCATTCCGGCCCGGAGCGCCGGACTCAGCCGGCCACCGCCGTTCGCCAGCGCCAGGATGTAGCAGGCGGTGAGCGTCGCGTTGACCAGCGGGTGGCCCTGGAGTGCGGCCGAGCGCGTATCGGTCTCGAACGCCATGCCGTCGAACCGGAACGGGAAGAAGCGCTGGCCGCTGGCGAACTCGAACAGGCCGAGCAGCGCGTTGGCGAGCATCATCAGGTGGAAGACGGTCTCGACCCGCCGCAGGGTCGCGGCGTCACGATCCATGAGCAGGATCGGGATCAGCCCGGCCAGCACGAAGGTGTCGATCGAGCCGGCCAACCCCGTGCCGCCGCGGGCCGCGATCAGCACGAGGAGCAGCACGCCGCAGGTGGCGAGCAGCACGCAGGCCGGCCGGCGGTTGAGCGCCTGGGCCACCGGGATCACCGGATTGCCGGCGCGCAGCATCGTCCAGCCGACCAGTGCGACCGCCATGTAGGTCGCCGGATGGATCTTCGAGGGCGCCGAGCCGCTGATCCCGTCGTAGTTGAGACCGAGCGCCCAGAGCAGGCCGCCCGACACGCCGACCAGCACCAGGGTCAGCAGCACGAAGGCCAGCGACTCCATGCGGGCCAGGCCGGCGCCGGGCCGCGTCAGCGCCGCCTGCCGATGCGCGAAACCCGCGGGCCGCGCCGTGTTCACGCGCTGCGCCGGTCGAGCAGCAGGGAGCCCGAGACCGGCCGGCCCAGGGCCTCGGAGGTGTCGACGAGGTCGATCAGGTCGCGCTGGCGGGTGGCGCCGTTGCAGACGACCAGAAGCAGCCGGTCGGCCGCCGCGGCGATCGGGCCGAGCCGCAGGTTCTCGGAAAGCACACCGCCATCGACGATGACCAGCTCGAACCGGCCTTTCACGCCCGCCAGGAAGCGCTCGATATGGGCAGGCACGAGCGCGTCACGCATCGGCTTCTGGGTATCGCCGAGCCCGATACTCCGGGCGCCGGTCTTCGGATCGACCTGCGTCACCGCGTTGAGGCTCTGCTCGCCGCGCAGGACGTCGAGGAGGCCGGCTGTGCCGGCGCCGTCGGCGCGCAGGTCCGCATCGATCAGCAGCACCCGGTCGCCGCGGGCCACCGCCACCGAGGCGAGCAGCGCGATCACCGACCGGCGCTCGGACGCCTCGGCCTCGCCGGAGGTGACCAGCAGCACCAGCGACCGGCTGCGGGTGCCCGCGTCGCTGGCGAGATGGTCCAGGGTGAAGCGTGCCGCCGCGGTGCTGGCCCCGCCCGGCTGCAGCCCCGGGATTACCGCGACCACGGGGGCGTTCGACAGCCGCTCCAGCTGGCGCGGCGACAGCACCGTCGGCTCCAGGTATTCCCGGGTCAGCGCGAGGCCGGCGCCGAGGCCAAGGCCGCCCGCCAGGGCTGCGGCGACCAGGATCAGCCGCGGCGGCCAGCTCGCATCCTGCGGCGGCCGGGCCGAGGTGATGATCCGGGCGTTCGAGCTGTCGATGGCCGACTGCTCCTTGATCTCGCGGGTGCGGACCAGGAACGTGTTGTAGACGGTGCGGGCCGCCTCGACCTCCCGCTCCAGCTCGCGGAGCTGGACGGAGGATTGGGCGGTCACCGCCGATTGCCGCTGCAGCTTCTCCAGATCGGCGGCAATCGACTTCTCGTTGGCCAGGGCGCGCTGGTACTCGGTCTCGGCCGCGCCGGCGATGCGGTTCAACTCGGCGTCGATCAGCCGGCGGACATCCTGCATCTGCGTGCGTACGGCGGCGATGTAGGGATGGCGCTCGCCGAGATTGGTGCGGAGATCCGCCTCCTTGGCGGTGAGCTCGGCGTACTGGCCGCGCAGCCGGTCGACCGCCGAGGATTGGACCGCTTCCGGCATCGCCCCGGAGCCGATCGCCTGGCCGCGCGCATCCTTGATGCCCTGCAGGCGCGCCTTCGCTTCGGCGGTCCGGCCCCGGGCGGCCACCAGCCGGGCGTTCGAATCCGTGAGCTGCTGCTCGTTCACGAGCCGGCCGCTCGACGCGATCAGGCCGTTGCGGGCCTTGTAATCCTCGAGCTTCTTGTCGGCAGCGTTGACCGCGTTGCGCAGCTCGTCGAGGCGCCCGCGCAGGTCGCCCGAGGCGCGCTTGGCGGCGTCGGAGCGCGCCTCAGTCTGGTCGGCGAGGTACGCGTTGGCGATGGCGTTGACGATCCTGGCCGAGAGGTCCGGATCCACGGTGGTGACGACCACGTCGATCACGAACACCTTGTCGGCGCGCTTGACCGCCAGCTTGCGCCGCAGCTGGTCGAGGGCCCGGCCGCGCGAATCCACCGGCCGCTCGGGCTTGGGGCCGAGCACCATCTCGCGCAGCGACGCGACGGTGCGAGAGATCAGCCCCTCTTGGGCGACACCGAATCCCGACTCGGTCTCCAGATGCGCCTGCGTCACGGCCCGGCCCAGGACCGCGTCCGACTCGATCACCTTCACCTGGCTCTCGACCTGGGCGATGCCGCCATCCGGCGAGAGGGCGCCGGGATTGACGTCGTTCAGCACCACCTGCCGGTCGCGCGGGTCGATCAGGATCTGCGCGGTGGCGGTGTAGAGGGACGGGGTGATCAGGGCATAGGCCAGGACCAGCAGGCCGAGCACCAGGGCGGTGCCCAGCACGGTGCGCTTGCGCCGCCACAGGATGCGCCACAGGTCGCCGAACTCGGCGGTGGTCTCGGGCCGGGTCGGGCCCGGCCGCTCCGGTTGTGCCGAATGGACCGGCGCGAGCCAGGTCGCGACGGCAATGTTACGGTCGATCTGTGCCACGATCGGTCACCATCGTCTCGAACTCGGTCGATCCCTCGCGGGCTCCATCTCCTACTGCAAGAGCCGCGCAGACTGCTGACAATCCCTCAAGACTGCCGAGGGTCGTCGGCTCACGCGCCGATTACTCGGCGTCTGGTAAACGCCCCCAACCAAACGAGGCGGCCTGTAGAGTTATCGTTCCCGTTACCGTTTGGGAATTAGATCGGATCTGCGGCCGTTATCCGGCGGGACATCGCGCTGGGCGGGGGCGCTCATCATGCATGTGAGAGTTCGTCTGGACGGCGCCGAACCGCGCCGTTGGCAGATCGCCCTGCTGCAGCGCATCGCCGAGACCCCCGGCATCCGGGCCGTGAGCGTCGATGCCGCCGCGGCCCCGGACGGGTGGCCCGACAAGATCGAATTGCTGTTCCGGCTGGAGGCGCTGATCCACGGCCTGCCACGGATCGGCTCGGAACGCCTGCCGCCGACCGCCCTCAACCCCTGGCGCCGGCCCGACGCGAAGCCCGATCTGGTGCTCGACCTGTGCGGCGATCTCCCGGCCGCCCCCGCGCTCTGGCACGTGGCCTATGACGGCAGGCTCGGCGACGGGGCCCTGCTGGCGAGTCTGCTCGCCGGGGCGGTCCCGCGGCTGACGCTGATCGAGGCCGGGACCATCCGGGCCGAGGGCCGGCTCGGCACGGACCGTCCGGGCAATCTCCTCGCCGGCGTGGACGACGCGCTGGCGCGGACGGTGACGCTGGTCGTGGCCGCCCTGCGGCGCCGGGCGGCGGGACGGAGCGAGGCGCCCGGCGCAGCCGAGCCTGCGCCGCTCTCCAGCCCCGCGCGAACTCTGTCGGGCGCCGAACTCGGCACCCGGGCCGCGCGGATGCTGGCCGGCGCCGTGGTCCACCGCCTGTACCATCTCTGCTACCGCGCCCCGCACTGGCGCTGCGGCTGGCGCCGCCTCGATGGGCCGGACTTGTTCGACCTCGGACGCCATCCCGAGACCGGCTGGAACACCTTGCCGGATGACGGCCACCGCTTCTACGCCGATCCGTTCCCGCTGGCCTATGCCGGCAGCACGCACGTCTTCGTCGAGGAATTCCCCCACGCGACCGGCAAGGCGATCATCTCCGCCGTCCGGTTCGGCCCGGACGGCCCCGAGGGTACGCCCGTGCCGGTGCTGGAGGAGCCCCATCACCTCTCCTACCCGTTCGTGTTCGAGCGCGACGGCGAGGCCTGGATGGTGCCGGAAAGTTCCGCGTCCGGCACGGTCGATCTCTACCGGGCGACCCGCTACCCCGGCGGCTGGGTGAAGGAGGCGACGCTGCTCTCCGGCGTGGTCGCCAGCGACGCGACGCTGCTGGAGCATGCCGGCCGGTGGTGGATGTTCGCGACCGTGCGCGACGCCGCCCCTGACGCGCCCGCCGGTTCCGGATCCTACCACGATGCGCTCTGCCTCTGGTCCGCCCCGGATTTCCGCGGGCCCTACACGCCGCATCCGGCCAATCCGGTGCTGATCGATCCTGCGACCGCACGGCCCGCCGGGCGCATCGTCGAGCGTGGCGGCCGCCTGATCCGTCCGGTCCAGGATTGTGCGGAGGGCTACGGCCGCGCCCTGGGTCTGGCCCGCATCGACCGCCTCGACCCGGAGGGCTTCGCCCAGACCTTGATCGGCCGCATCCAGCCCGGGCCGGCCTGGTCCGGGAGTCGGCTCCATACCCTGAATGCAGGCGGCGGCATCGAGTGCATCGACGGCTCGGCCCGCGCGCCCCGGATCCGGATCTAACCACCTCGACGCGTGGCCGCTTCCGGAGCCGTCAGGAGCTTCGGCGCCTCGACTTGTCGCCGCGGGATTTCAGCCGCCAAAACGATATCCGGTTGGCCGATCCGCATCCCTATGGTGGATAGCGCAACTTATGCGTGCTTTAATTCATATGGATTAATTGCATAGATTGTATTTTGGTTGGAGAATGTCTGATATCGAGGGCTTCCGAAGCATCGGAGTGGCTGTTTCATGACTGCGAGCGCGACGATCCGGCCCGAAACGCATAGGCGGCGTGCCCTGAACGCCAAGCTCTCGCGGATCGCCGCCGTCATCGGCGTGCCGATCGACGCGTTCTTCGCCGACCCCGCCTCGATGCCGCAGGCCGGCCTGATCGAGCTGATCCGGCTCTGGGACGCGGCGCCGACCGAAACCGTGCGAGCCGAGATCCTGGCCGGCACCCGAGCGGTCGTCGCCGGAGCGGCCGACCGGTCGCGCTGAGAGCGTTTCGCCGAACGAACGCTGCTGAATTGATTCCGGCCATCGATATTTCGCTTCCCCCGGCCCTGGCGGGAGCCCCCCGAGATCGCTACATTGCGGAGGCGGGGCTGCAGAGTTCGTCAGGAGCACTTTCCCCGGGGCCTTATCGACTCCCTCGGGAGCTGTCCCTGGCCTCGTCCCTGGACTTGGCCAACACGGCGCCCACCTACTCTGTAGGTTTCCCGGGATCGATCCTCCAACGGCTCACGTGGCTCCGCACTCTCCTTCTCCTGAAGCCGGCCCCTCCAAGACCGATGCGGCCCTCAAGGCCGAGTTGCGCGGCGCCGCACTCGCCGCCCGCGATGCCCTGGAGCCGCCCGCCCGACAGGCGGCCTCCGCATCGATCGTCCAGGCGCTGCTGGCCCTGTCGGAACTCGCCGCGGCCCGGCTGGTCGGCACCTACTGGCCGATCCGCAGCGAGGTCGATCCGCGTCCCGCCGCCGAGGGCCTGTTGGCCCGCGGCCAGAGGGTCGCCCTGCCGCATGTCACCCCCGAGGGACTGGTCTTCCGGGAATGGCGGGCCGGGGATGCGCTGGTCGCCGGCCGCTTCGGCCTGAGCGAGCCCGATCCGTCGCTGCCGCCAGTGGAGCCCGACGCCCTGATCGTGCCGCTCGCCGCCTTCGACGGCTCGGGCCAGCGCATCGGGTACGGCCGCGGCTACTATGACGGCGCGATCAGCCGCCTGTCCCGCACCCGGCCCGTGCTCACCGTCGGGGTCGGATTCTCCGTGCAACGGGTTGATCGCGTGCCGGCCGAGCCGCATGACCGGCCGCTCCAGTTCGTGATCACCGAATCGGGCGTGACACGGTTCGACAGGAAATCCTGATCCATGCGGCTGCTTTTTCTCGGCGACGTCATCGGTCGCCCGGGCCGTACCGTCGTTTGCGAGCGTCTGCCCAAGCTGCGCGAGCGCTGGCGGCTCGACTGCGTCGTGGTCAACGGCGAGAATTCCGCCGGCGGCTTCGGCATCTCCGAGACGATCTGCGACGAGCTGATCCAGGCCGGCGCCGACGCCGTGACACTCGGCAATCACAGCTTCGACCAGCGCGAGGCCCTGGTGTTCATCGCCCGCCAGCCCCGCCTGGTGCGGCCGGCGAACTACCCGCCGGGCACCCCCGGCCGCGGCGCCACCGTGGTGGAGACGCAGGGCGGCGCCCGGGTTCTGGTGGTCAACGTCATGGGCCGGGTCTTCCTCGACGCCATGGACGACCCGTTCACCGCGGTGGAGCGCGAGATCTCGGCCTGCCCCCTCGGGGCCGCCGCCGACGCTGTTGTCGTGGATGTGCACGCGGAGGCGACCAGCGAGAAGCAGGCCTTCGGCCATTACCTCGACGGTCGCGCCAGCCTCGTGGTCGGCACCCACACCCACACGCCCACGGCCGATCACCGGATCCTGCCCGGCGGCACCGCCTACATGTCGGATGCCGGCATGTGCGGCGATTATGATTCGGTCATCGGCATGCAGAAGGACGAGCCGATCCGTCGGATGATCCAGAAGACACCGGGCTCCCGCTGGGAAGTGGCGGGCGGCGAAGCGACGCTCTGCGGCATCGCGGTGGAGACCCGGCCGGACGGGCTGGCCACCAAGGTCGCGGCGGTGCGCCTCGGGCCGAATCTGGAAGAGAGCCGGCCGCACTTCTGGGATTAGCGAGGCGGGCTTGTGCCTGGTCCAGGAACTTCGGCGGTTCGCATCGGTAGAGTGCAGAGACCCCCGAAGGAATGGATCTCGCCGTGCCTCAGATGTTCGACTGGATTTTCTTCGCCATCATGATCCCATTTCCGGCGTTCCTGGTCTGGGATTACTATCAGCATCGTTAGAGTTTGGATGCCCGGACGGCCGCGATCCTTTTTCGTAGTGCCGGTCCGACGGGTCGTCCTAACCTTGACCTTATCTGAGCTGTGAGCCTACGGGTTACACAGGTTAGAATTTTCATTTTTCCCCAGTACGGAAAGCTCAGTCTTGTTCCTCAAGCGAAGGCTTGACCGATGCCGTCACGCACCGTCATCCCGGGGCCGCGCAGCGGAGCCCGGGATCCAGAGACGCTGACGTGCCAAGCTCTTGCACCGACGGCGTTTCTGGATTCCGGGCTCGCCTGCGGCGCCCCGGAATGACGGCGCGGGTTATCAGGTATGGGGTATCAATTCTCGGGAGATGAGTCTTCCAACCTGTGTAGCCCCTAGGCTGTGAGCGAAGCGAGCCTCGGAGGAGCCTTCGAGGCCTCGCTTCACTCCGTCGCCTCGGAATGCCGTTGTCGGAGAGGCTTCACGCGGCGATCAGCCGAGCGCCATCGTGGTCTGCGATCTTGACCGCGTGAAACGTCCCCGCCTCGAGATCCCCCGCCAACCGCACGGGTGTGAAATCCGCGCTCCGGCCGGTGCCGCCGCGCTCCGCCAGGACCGTCAGCGTCCGTCCCACCTGCCCATCGAGATGCCGGTGCAGGGCATCGGCGCCGGTTGCGCGCAGGCGGGCGGCGCGGTCGCGGACCGCGTCCTGGGCCACCGGGGGCATGCGGGCGGCGGGCGTCCCGGGGCGGGGCGAGTACGGGAAGACGTGCAGATGCGTCAGCCCGCATTCGGCCACGAGGTCCAGGGAGCGGCGGAACTGGTCCTCGGTCTCGGTGGGGAAGCCCGCGATCAGGTCGGCGCCGAACACCACATCAGGGCGTAAGGCTCGGACCGTCTCGCAGAAGCGGATCGCGTCGGCACGGCTGTGCCGGCGCTTCATGCGTTTGAGGATCAGGTCGTCGCCGGACTGGAGGGACAGGTGCAGGTGCGGCATCAGCCGCTCCTCCTCGGCGAGCGCCGCGAGCAGCGCGTCGTCCGCCTCCACCGAGTCGATCGAGGAGACGCGCAGGCGCGCCAGCTCCGGCACGCCCCGCAGGATCGCTCGCACCAGACCCCCGAGGGACAGCGACGGTTCGGGAAGGTCTCGGCCATAGGCCGTGAGATCGACACCGGTGAGAACCACCTCGCGGCCGCCATGGGCCACGATGGCCTCGACCTGCGCAATGACGTCGGCGACCGGCACCGAGCGGGAGGTGCCACGGCCGAACGGGATGATGCAGAAGGTGCAGCGATGGTCGCAGCCGTTCTGCACCGGCACGAACGCCCGTGTATGGCCGGCGACGGACTCGATCCGCGTCGGTGCGATCGTGCGGGCCGCCATCACGGCGCCCGGGCCAGTGCCCGAGGGCGACCAACCCGCGGGGCTCAGCTTCTCGGCATTGCCGACGAGGCGTGCCACCTCCGGCATCGCCGCGTAGGCTTCGGTCTCGACCTCGGCGCCGCAGCCGGTGACGACGATCTCGGTGCCGGGCCGCTCCCGGGCGATCCGCCGGATCGCCTTGCGGGCCTGGCGGCCGGCCTCCTGGGTCACCGCGCAGGTGTTGACCACCACCCGGTCGCGCCCGTCGGCCGCCGCGTGGACACGCAGTGCCTCCGACTCGACCGTGTTGAGCCGGCATCCGAAGGTGAGGGTCTCGACGCCCATCAGGCGGCGCCGGCAAACAGCTCCGGCGCCAGCGTGCCCTCAGCCACGAGCGCGACCGGGCCGGTCATCAGGACATGGTCGTCGGCGCGCCATTCCACGAACAGCTCGCCCCCGGGCAGCCGGACATGGGCCTGCCGTCCGATCATCCGCAGGCGCGAGGCCGCCACCACGGCGGCGCAGGCCGCCGTGCCGCAGGCGAGCGTCAGCCCGGCGCCGCGCTCCCAGACCCGCAGGGTGATCGCCTCGCGCTCAGTCACCTGCGCGATCGAGATGTTGGCGCGCTCCGGAAACAGCGGGTGGTTCTCCAGCATCGGCCCGATCCGGGCGAGGTCGTAGGAGGTGGGATCCCGGTCCACGAAGAACACCGCGTGCGGGTTGCCCATGTTCACGGCGCCCGGCGAGTGCAGGATCGGATCGTCGATCGGGCCGATCTGCAATTCGATCCGCCGCGTGTCGGGGAACGGCTCGGATAGGGGGATCTCATCCCAGGCGAGTTTCGGCCGGCCCATATCGACCGTGAAGGCGCGCTCGGAGACCCGGCGCACGCCGACGCGGCCGGCCGATGTCTCCAGGACCAGCCGTCCGCCCTCGGCGGGCCGGGCCATGGCCGGGTCGTCGAGCATCGCGTAGGCGACGCAGCGGGTGCCGTTGCCGCAAGCACCGGATTCCGAGCCGTCGGTGTTGTAGATCCGCATGAACGCGTCGGTGCCGACGCTCACGGGATCGTGCAGCACCATCAGCTGATCGAAGTGCGAGCCGGGATCCTGCGCGATCGCCCGGGCCTCCTCGGGCCGGACCTTGGCCGTCGAGCCGCGCAGGTCCAGCACCACGATCGCGTTGCCGGCGCCGTGCATCTTCAGGAAGCGTCTATGGGCGAGTGCGCTCATGCAGCCAGAGAGGTTGAGGGGATCGGCCAGCTATATGGCAAAACCCTCCGCCCGACGCGAGGGGGGCCGGCGGCGTGGCAGATGCGCCGCACCCGCGGCTCTCGTGACCCGCGCCCTCGCGGGCAGGCCGGATCGCCACTAGGTTAGCCGGCGGGAGCCCACGCGACGATCCGCCGGGACCCGACCGGAGCGCCACCCGTGATCCGCCTTCGTTCCCTCGTCGCCTTCTCGACCGCGCTGACCCTCGCCGCCGGCGGCCCGCTGGCCGCGCAGCAGCAGCCCGCGCCGCCACCCTCCACCGCGCCGGCGCCCGCCCAGACCAGCCCGCTGCCGACCACCACGGCGCCCAACCCGGTTCCCGACCCGAACAAGAGCGCTGCCCCCGCGCCCCAGCAGGCGATTGCGCCGCCCCCCGCGGGCCAAGCGGCCGTGGGCACGCCCGGTCGCCCGACCCTCATCGAAAAACCCGGCGAGCCCGGCGATGTCGACGAGGTGACCCTGCCGGCCAAGCCGGCTGCGATTATCTCGGGCAAGACCAAGTGGGAGGAGGCCATCGTCAACCTGACGCAGGCCTTCACGCGGATCGAGGCGGATCTCGCCAAGCTCGGCGTCGCGCCCGCGGGCCGGCCACTGGCGGTGTTCACCCGCACCGACGATGACGGATTCGAGTTCGAGGCGATGATCCCGGTGGCCGCAGCCCCGAGCCCGGCGCCCGCCGAAACCGACGGCCTGCGCTTCGGCACGACCCCGTCCGGCAAGGCCCTGCGCTTCCCCCACCGGGGCTCCTACGAGTCGATCGACAGCACCTACGAGACGCTGACGGCCTATCTCGACGCCAAGGACATCGTCGTCCAGGACCGCTTCGTCGAGGAATACGCCACCGACCTCAAGGACGGCACCGACGACAACCTCGACGTGAATATCTTTGCGCTGGTGAAGTAGGCTGCCGGGAGAGCGGTCGCAAAAAGAATTCTTGTTCTCTTCCGCGAACGAGAAGTCGCCGGGCGGGGCAATCATCCGCCCTGTCATCCCGGGCCCCCGAAGCGGAGCCGGGGATCCATAACCGCTGACAACTCACGATCTTGCGCCGTCGGTGGCCCCTTCGGGTCCGGGCTCGCCTGCGGTGCCCCGGAATGACAACGCGACTCGTCCGCTCATCGAAAAATCGCCGCTCGAAGAATAGACTTCGGTGACGCCGCGATCTGCCAGAAAACCCTTCCTTGGCGCGATGATCCAGTAACCACCTGCGAACGTCGCGCCGTCTTGACCGCAGGGACAGATCGCCGCTGTATTGGACGACCCGGAACAGCGGCGGCAGCTCGCGGATTCGTCGTGCATGCCGACCTCCCTCTTTCCGACCACGTCCGCACCGCCGTCGCGCCGCAGGGCCGCCCCGTCACCGGCCGATCCGGCGGTCGCCGACAAGGCGCTCGCCATCCATGCCCGGCTCTGCCCGGTCTATGGCTGCCCGATCCCGTACTTCCACAGCCTCGACCCGGTGAGCGAGCTGGTCTCGTCGCTGCTGTCGCACCGCACCCGCAACGCCGAATCCGGCCGGGCCTTCAAGGCCCTGCGTGCCCGCTTCCCGGATTGGGAGGCGGTGATCGACGCGGCGGTGCCGGAGATCCAGGCGGCGATCGCCGGCGTGACTTGGCCGGAGCTGAAGGCACCGCGGATTCGCGAAGTGCTGGTCGCCGTGCGCGAGCGCTGCGGCAGCCTCGACCTCGCCTTCCTGGCTGACATGGAGGTCGCGGCGGCCCGGGCTTGGCTGGAGGCGATTCCGGGGATCGGCCCCAAGACCAGCGCGGCGGTGCTGTCGTTCTCGACCCTGCGGATGCCAGCCCTGCCGGTGGACAGCCACCACCACCGGGTCGCCCAGCGCCTCGGGCTGATCGGCCCGCGGATCGATGTCGGGCCCTCGCACGCGATCCTGCGCGCGCAGCTGCCTGCCGATTGGAGCGCGCAGGATCTCTACGACAATCACGAGATCCTGATGCTGCACGGCCAGCAGGTCTGCCATCATCGCCGCCCGGCCTGCGGGCGCTGCGTGCTGGTCGATCTCTGCCCGAGCGCGGCCGCGGGCGCGCGGGAGCCGTAAGGGCATCCTTGACCGGTCCGGGCCGCGGGTGCGAGTAACCCCGCGCCCGGCAGGCGCGCAGCCCCGGCTATGTACTGCTCAGGATCGGCGCCGATGGCCGCGTTCACCGAATTGGTCTTCTCGGGCGTCCAGCCCACCGGCAACCTGCATCTCGGCAATTACCTCGGGGCGGTGAAGCGCTTCGTGGAGATGCAGGAGCGCGACGCGCAGTGCCTCTACTGCGTGGTCGACATGCATGCGATCACCGTCTGGCAGGACCCGGAGGCGCTGCGCGGCCAGATCCGCGAGGTCACGGCCGCGTTCCTGGCCGCCGGCATCGATCCGAAGCGCGCGATCGTGTTCAACCAGAGCCAGGTGCCGCAGCACGCCGAGCTCGCCTGGATCTTCAACTGCGTCGCCCGCCTCGGCTGGCTGAACCGCATGACCCAGTTCAAGGAAAAGGCCGGCAAGGACCGGGAGAACGCCTCGATCGGGCTCTACGACTACCCGGTGCTGATGGCGGCCGACATCCTAGCCTACCGCGCCACACACGTCCCCGTGGGCGAGGACCAGAAGCAGCACCTCGAGCTGACCCGGGACATCGCCCAGAAGTTCAACACCGATTTCTCGGGCTCGATCGCGGCGCACGGCCACGGCGAGGCGTTTTTCCCGATGACCGAACCACTGATCGGCGGGCCGGCTGCGCGGGTCATGTCGCTGCGGGACGGCTCGAAGAAGATGTCGAAGTCGGATCCGTCCGACAACGCCCGCATCAACCTCACCGACGAGGCCGACGCTATCGCCCAGAAGATCCGGCGGGCGAAGACGGATTCCGAGCCGCTGCCCTCCGAGATCGCGGGGCTCAAGGAGCGGCCGGAGGCGGACAACTTGGTCGGGATCTACGCGGCGCTCGCCGGCATCACCCGCGAGGAGGTGCTGCGCGATTTCGGCGGGGCGCAGTTCTCGACCTTCAAGCCGGCTTTGGCCGACCTCGCGGTGGCGAGCCTCGCGCCGATCGCCGGGGAGATGCGCCGTCTGACCGCCGATCCAGGCCATATCGACGCCGTGCTGGCCGACGGCGCCGGGCGGGCCGAGACGATTGCGGCCCAGACCCTCGATGCGGTCAAGGACATCGTCGGCTTCGTGCGCCGGAGCCCGAACCTCCAGGCGGTGCGGTGACGGTCCGGGCGCTCGTCTTCGATGTCTTTGGGACGCTCGTCGACTGGCGCTCCGGGGTCGCCCGGGAGGCCGCGCGTTTGCTCGCCGCCTACGCGCCATCGCTCGATGCCGGCGCCTTCGCGGATGCCTGGCGCGGCCGCTACAGCCCCTCGATGGAGACCGTGCGCTCCGGCGCGCGGCCCTTCGTCGATCTCGACACCCTGCAGACGGAATCCCTGCCCGACGTGCTGGTGCAGTTCGGCATCGCCGGCGTGCCCGAGGACGTGCGGCGGGAGTTGGTCCAGGCCTGGCACCGGCTCGACGCCTGGCCCGAGGTTCCGGAGGCGATGCGCCGGCTGCGGGAGCGTCACCTCCTGGCGCCCAACTCCAACGGCCATGTCCGGCTGATGGCGGACCTCGCCCGGCGCAACGGCTTCCTCTTCGACGCGATCCTGGGCGCCGGCTATTCCCGCGACTACAAGCCGAAGCCCGCCCTCTACCGCGACGCGGTGGCGGCCTTCGGCTTCACCCCGGCGGAGACCCTGATGGTCGCCGCCCATTCGAACGATCTCGCGGTGGCGGCCAGCCACGGCCTGTCCACCGCCCACATCGCCCGGCCGCACGAGCACGGGCCGGCCGGCGGCGAGACTGCGCCCAGCGTCCCGGTCACCTACGCGGCCCGGGACCTGGCGGATCTGGCCGACCAGCTCGGCTGCTGACGACGGAGCGATAGGGGGAACACGATGGCCGATTGGAACCCCGCCCTCTACACCCGCTTCGAGGACGAGCGCACCCGCCCGGCGGCCGAGCTCCTGGCCCGCGTGCCGCTTACAGAGCCGCGCCTCGTCTACGACCTCGGCTGCGGCCCCGGCAATTCCACGGCCCTGATCGCGGCGCGCTTCCCCGAGGCCGAGGTGGTAGGCCTCGACACCTCGCCCGCCATGCTGGAGAGCGCCCGGACCCGCCTGCCCGACCTCGCCTTCGCGCTGGCCGACGCCGCGACCTGGGTACCGGAGCGGGCGCCGGACCTGATCTACGCCAATGCCGTGCTGCAATGGCTGCCGGACCATCCGGTGCTGCTGCCCCGGCTGTTCGGCCTGCTGGCGCCCGGCGGCGTGCTGGCGGTGCAGATGCCCGACAACCTCGCCGAGCCCTCGCACCGCTTGATGCGCGAGACCGCGTCCGCCGGCCCCTGGGCCGGGGCGATCGGCGATCCGGCTGTTGCCGGGCGTCTCGGGCGGATGCTGGAGCCGGCCGGCTATTACGACCTGCTGGCCCCGCTGGCCGCCGACGTGGATGTCTGGCGCACGGCCTATCACCACCCGATGGCGGATGCCGCCGCCATCGTCGCCTGGGTCAGCGCCACGGGACTGCGCCCGTTCCTCGACCCGCTGGACCCGGACCAGACGGCCGGGTTCCTGGCCGCCTACGAGGCCGCGATCGACGTCGGCTACCCGCCGCGCAGCGACGGGCGGCGCCTGCTCGCCTTCCCGCGGGTGTTCATCGTCGCCCGCAAGGGTGGGTAAAGGCCCCGATTTCGGCGAGCACGGCTGACATCGCGCGCTTCATCGGATCGTCCCGGACCGTCATTGCGCGCATCGCCCAGCAACCCAGCGACACGCCCCTTCCGGGGATCGTGCGCAGCCCTGGGTTGCTTCGCTCACGCTCGCAATGACGGTGAGCCGTGCGTGGAGTGTTCGTTCAAGCCTCGCCGCGGGCGACGAGCGCCTCGTACTCGGCCACCTCGAGCTTGCCCTCCTGGGCGACCCGGGCCTTGTCCTCATCGCTGATCACGTCGCCGGCGAGGTCGAGGCGCTTCCAGGAGGCGAGCGGGGTCTCGCGGCCGGGGGTCGGGACGTACTTGTTCTGCTCGAGCTTCTGGTACTTGTGGATGTAGCGCGGGCAGTTGACCCAGATCTTCTTCACCGCGACCTTCACCAGGTACTTGGCCTCGGTGTATTCGGCCATCAGGGCGTCGTCGCGCAGCAGTGTGGCGTGGCCCTGGACGCGGATCCGGTGCGGCGTCTCGAAATCGATGAACAGCAGGCCGACCTTGGCCTGACCCTCGATGTTGCCCATCGAATAGAACATGCCGTTGCCGTCAAAACCCGGGAACGCGAGGGTGTTCTCGTCGAGCACCTTCACCAGGCCCGGGGGCCCGCCCTTGTACGAGACGGTCGGCATCCCGTCGGGATCGACCGTGGACAGGAAGAACATGTCCCGGGAGCCGATGAAGGCGCCCTCGTCCGGCCGGATGCTGTCATGGACCCAATCCTCGTCCAGGCGCACGGCGAGCTTGGTGGTGCCGAACTCGGTTTGCAACGCCCGGTGGGCGTCCGAATAGAGCGATGCCATGGCGTGTCCTCTCCAACCCTCACCGGTCCTCATGCAGACGGGACCGCTGAGGCGTTTATCGCCGGGAATGCCCGCGTTCGGCAACCGGGAATAGAAAAGGCCGGCCTCGCTTTCGCGTGACCGGCCTGTCGGAGGTGCGGCCGAGCAAAGCCCGGCCGCGAGATCCCAAAAATCAGTTGCGGGTCTTGTCGACCAGCGCCTTCTCGGAGATCCACGGCATCATAGCGCGGAGCTTGGTGCCGACTTCCTCGATCGGGTGGGTGGCGAGCTTGGCGCGGGTCGCCTTGAACGAGGTCTGGTTGACCTTGTTCTCCAGCATCCAGTTGCGGGTGAAGGTGCCCGACTGGATGTCGTTGAGCACGCGCTTCATCTCGGCCTTGGTCTCGGGCGTGACGATGCGCGGGCCGGTGACGTACTCGCCGTACTCGGCCGTGTTGGAAATCGAGTAGTTCATGTTGGCGATGCCGCCCTCGTAGATGAGGTCGACGATCAGCTTCACCTCGTGCAGGCACTCGAAATAGGCCATCTCGGGGGCGTAGCCCGCCTCGACCAGGGTCTCGAAACCAGCCTTGATCAGCTCGACCAGACCGCCGCAGAGCACGGCCTGCTCGCCGAACAGGTCGGTCTCGCACTCTTCCTTGAAGGTCGTCTCGATGATGCCGGCGCGACCGCCGCCATTGGCCGAGGCGTAGGAGAGGCCGAGATCGTGGGCGTTGCCGGAGGCGTCCTGGGCGATGGCGATTAGGGTCGGCACGCCGCCGCCGCGCAGGTACTCGGAGCGCACGGTGTGGCCGGGGCCCTTCGGGGCGACCATCAGGACGTCGAGGTCCTTGCGCGGCTCGATCAGGTTGAAGTGGACGTTGAGGCCGTGGGCGAACAGGAGGGCGGCGCCCTCCTTCATGTTCGTCTCCAGGGACTCCCGGTAGATGTCGCCCTGCAGCTCGTCCGGGGTGAGCATCATCACCACGTCGGCCCACTTGGCGGCCTCGGCCACCGACAGGACCTTGAAGCCCTCGTGCTCGGCCTTCTTGGCGGTGGCGGAGCCCTCGCGGAGCGCAATGACGATGTCCTTCACGCCGGAATCGCGCAGGTTGAGCGCGTGGGCATGGCCCTGGCTGCCGTAGCCGACAATGGCGACCTTCTTGCCCTTGATCAGGTTCAGGTCGGCGTCGCGATCGTAATAAACCCGCATGTCGGTTTCCTCTTCGGAGTTGGTTTCGGGTGGGGTTAGGCTTTGGCCTGGCCGTACAGGGCCAGGAACTGCTCCACGGCGCGGCCCGCATCGCGCCGGATCTCGTCCGCGTCGAGGTCGAGCGCCTCGCCGAGCAGTAATCGGATCTGGATATCCCGGCCGACGAGGCCGAAGAAGGTCCGGAACGCTGCCTCGCTGTCGGCGAAGGCGAGCAGCCCCGCCGCGCGCCCGGCCTCCAGCACAGGCTTCACCCGCTCGCCGATGGCGAAGCGCCCGTTCGCGAGCACGATGCCGCCGAGATTGCTCTTGTGCGAGCCCGCATGGGCCACGGCGATCCGGTTCAGCGCCACCGAGGTGCGGCTGGTGATCACCGTGAGCCAGGAGACCGCGAAGTCCTGAAGATGCTCCCGCAGGCTGGTCCCGTCCAGCGCCTGGACGGCCTCCCGGCCCGCATGGACTCGGGACGCCTGCCACCGCACCGTCGCGGTGAGCAGGCCGTCGCGGTCGCCGTACCACTTGTACAGCGTCTCCTTGGAGCAGCTCGCCCGGCGGGCCACCGCGTCCATGGTGAGCTGCTCGCCCCCCTCGACCATCAGGGCGAGGACGGCATCGAGCACCGCCTGCTGGCGCACGGATGGCGGCTCCGGCGCCGCGGCGCCAGCCTCCCTCGTCTCCTGCCGCTGTGCGAGGCTCGACCGCATCGTTTCCAGTACCGTACCGTACGGTACGCTCGATAGAGCGATTCGCCGGGCGCCGCAAGGGGCCCGGCGCGGCTCGGTTCAGGCGGGCAGGCTCAGCCCCTCGCGGGCGAACACCGCCTGAACCGCCGGCCGCTCGGCGACCCGGCGGGCATGCGCGTGCCAGGCCGGAAAGCGCTCGGCCATGTCGAACCGGAGCGAGGAGCCGGACGCCCAGACCCAGAACACCATCAGGTAGGCGTCGACCACACCGTACCGGTCCCCGACCGCCCAGTCGCCATTCGAGAGATGGACCTCGGTCATGGTGCAGAGATCGCCGTAGGTGTCGGCGGCCTTGTCGCGGATGCCGGGGAAGGCGTCCTCGTCCGCCGTGTAGCGCTCCGGCCGGCGCACATGCGCGTAGGTGACGTGGTGGTTGGCGGCGAGCCAGCCGAGCCACTCGTCGGCTCGGGCTTGCTCACGCAGGTCGGTCGGCCAAAACCCCTTCTCGGGCACGGAGCGGGCGACGTGGCGCAGGATCGCGGCGCATTCGGTCAGCACCCAGCCGTCCTCAACCAGGGCCGGCACACGGCCGCGCTCGTTGATCGCCAGATATTCCGGCGCCCGCTGGTCCCCCGCCGCCAGGTTGAGCTTGACGCCCTCGAAGGGCAGCCCGGATTCCTCCAGGATGATGTGGGCGGCGAGCGAGCAAGCGCCGGGGGCGTAGTAGAGGGTGCGTGCCAAAGGATCCGTATCCTTGCTTCAGGAAGGCGGGTTGAACCCGAGGAGGTTCGCGAGCTTCTGGCGGACGGCATCGAGGGTTTCGACGGGAACACCGTCGATGCGGCGAAAGCCGCGTACCGCGCGATCGACGTTCCGGATCTGGTCGGTCAGGATCGCACCGGAGATCGCGAGCCCCTGCGGGAGCATGACTTTCGTCGGCCACGGGTCGATATTGCGCGTCACGGGGCAGACGATGGCGGTCGCGTTCCGCGCATGGAAATCGCGGCTCGTCAGAACGAGCGCGGGTCGAACGCCGGATTGTTCACGCCCTAGGGTCGGCCGGAGATCGACCCAGACGAGATCCCCGGCTTCCGGGAGGTCGCGGACGTCACGTCCAGTCGTCATGGATGATCTCGGCGCCGACATCCGGGCCCCAATCCACGACGGGGGGACGGTAGGCCGGTCCGAGCCGATCCATCTCGGCGATCATGTCCTGCAGCGTCTCTTTTCGCCGACGCGGCAGGATCTCGACGGTCTGGCCATCCGCCAGGCCGTGCCGATCGCCTTCCCCCGCAGGGATCCGGATCACGAATTCATCGCCGGCGCGCGTGAGCTTGGCTTCCATGAGAGCTTCTCCCACTCTCCGGACATCATAGCTCAATTGGCCGCTTCCTACAGCGGCTCCGAACCCCGCCCCATGGCGCTGATGCCGGTGCGGCAGATCTCCACCAGCCCGATGACGCTCATCAGACGCACGAACCGGTCGATCTCTTCGGTGGCGCCGGTGAGCTCGAACACGAAGGAGTTGAGGGTGGCGTCCAGCGTCTTGGCGCCGAAGGCGGCGGCCAGGCGCAGGGCCTCGCTGCGGTGCTCGCCCTCGCCCTTGACCTTCACCAGGCAGATCTCGCGCTCCAGCGCATTGCCCTGGAGCGTCAGGTCCACGACCCGATGGACCGGCACCAGCCGATCGAGCTGCGCCTTGATCTGCTCGATCACGGCGTTTGTGCCGGTGGTCACGATGGTGATGCGCGAGATATGGCGCGCCTCCTCGGTCTCGGAGACGGTCAGGCTCTCGATGTTGTAGCCGCGGCCGGAGAACATGCCGGAGATGCGCGCGAGCACGCCGGGCTCGTTGTCGACGATCACCGCGAGCGTGTGCCGGTTCACCGGCTCGACGCGGCCGGCATCGGGGTAGTGGGTGTTCATCGCGTTCATCGCCGGCTTCGTCCTCGTCCAATCCTGCTCGTGGCGGCGATCCGAGCGCGCCTTGCGCGAGGCAAGCGCGACCGCGCGCCGCCGCCCATGCGGCGGGCAGCGGCCCCGAAGGGCCGCCACCAGAAAACCTCACACCAGCATCTTGCCTTCCTCGGAGATCACGTCGCCGAGTTCGACGCCGGTCTCGCCGAGGTAATCGGACAGGAGCATCTCGTTATGCGCCTTGCCCGAGGGGATCATCGGGAAGCAGTTCTCGGTCTTGTCGACGATGCAGTCGAACAGCACCGGCCCGTCATAGGCCAGCATCTCCGCGATCGCGCCGTCGAGGTCGCCCGGCTTCTCGCAGCGCATGCCCTTGGCGCCGTAGGCCTCCGCCAGCTTGACGAAGTCCGGCAGGCTCTCGGAATAGCTCTGCGAGTAGCGCGAGCCGTGCAGCAGCTCCTGCCACTGCCGGACCATGCCCATGTACTCGTTGTTCAGGATGAACACCTTGACCGGCAGCCGGTACTGCACCGCCGTCGAGAGCTCCTGCATGTTCATCAGGATCGAGGCCTCGCCGGCGATGTCGATCACCAGCCCCTTCGGATGGGCGAGCTGCGTGCCGATCGCCGCCGGCAGGCCGTAGCCCATCGTGCCGAGACCACCTGAGGTCATCCAACGGTTCGGCTCGTCGTACTTGAAGTACTGCGCCGCCCACATCTGATGCTGGCCGACCTCCGTGGTGATGTAGGTCTCGCGGTCCTTGCAGGCCTCGTAGAGGCGCTGCACGGCGTATTGCGGCTTGATGATCGTCCCCGACGGCCAGTAGGCGAGGCAGTCGCGCGCCTTCCAGGCTCCGATCTTCTGGAACCACGGGTCGAGGTTGGATTTCTCCGGCCGCGACGGCAGGGCACGCCAGGCTTCCAGCATGTCGGCCAGCACCGAGGCGCAATCGCCCACGATCCCGACATCGACCTTGACCACCTTGTTGATCGAGGAGGCGTCGACGTCGATGTGGATCTTCTTAGAGAACGGCGAGAACGCGTCGAGCCGACCGGTAATCCGGTCATCGAACCGGGCGCCGACGCAGATCATCACGTCGCATTCGTGCATCGCCAGGTTGGCCTCGTAGGTCCCGTGCATGCCGAGCATGCCCAGGAACTTCGGATCCGTGCCCGGATAGGCGCCGAGCCCCATCAGGGTCGAAGTGACCGGGAAGCCGGTCTCGGCGACCAGCTCGCGCAGGAGCCGCGAGGCCTCGGGGCCGGAATTGATCACGCCGCCGCCGGTGTAGAAGACCGGCCGGCGCGCGGTCGCCATCAACTCGACCGCCGCGCGGATCCGGTCGGCATCGCCCTTGACGGCTGGGCGGTAGGTCTTGTGGCTCGCGATCTCCGGGCGCTCGTAGAGGCCGGAGGCGAACTGGATGTCCTTGGGCAAGTCGATCACGACCGGGCCGGGCCGGCCGTTGGCCGCGACGTAGAACGCCTCGTGCAGGATCCGCGGCAGGTCCTCGATCGATTTGACCAGGTAATTGTGCTTCGTGCAGTGGCGCGTGATGCCGACCGTGTCGCATTCCTGGAAGGCGTCGGTGCCGATCAGATGCGTCGGAACCTGCCCGGTGATGCAGACGAGCGGGATCGAATCGAGCAAGGCGTCGGTGAGACCGGTGACGATGTTGGTGGCGCCGGGGCCCGACGTGACCAGCACGCAGCCGACCTTGCCGGACGAGCGCGCATAGCCCTCGGCCGCGTGGACGGCGCCCTGCTCGTGGCGGACGAGCACGTGCTTCACCGCGTTCTGGTGGAACAGAGCGTCGTAGATCGGAAGTACGGCACCGCCCGGATAGCCGAACAGCGTGTCCACGCCCTGATCCCGGAATGCCCGGATGACCATCTCGGCCCCGGTCATGACCTCGCCGCCCATGCTCTCCTCCTCCGCTCCCCGGATCGTCAGCGGCGGTCGTGCGCCGCCGGACGGACCGGTTCCTTTCGTCCTGCACTCTCGTCACGCGAGGCGGCATCCGCCTCGCTCGAAAGTACTGTCTTCGTCGGTATCTCGAACGCGTGGATCTCGTTGGCCGTGATGCGTCACCGGGCAGCGGGCAATAAAAAAGGGCCCCGAGGGACCCTGCATGCGCCACCGCTCGGATTGCAGCCCTGATCTAGGGCCGCCCCGTCGGTAACGCTTCCGCTACAATAAGAACCGCGTTCATCGGATATCCGAGCCTGCCTCGCGGCGAACGCCAAATCCGGGGTCGGATTCATGCGACTCACGCGTGAAGTGTCGAGCCTCATACCGGAGCCCCGGGAACCGGTCAACGCGTTTGCCGAGGATCGGACGCGCGCTCAGTGCAGAGGCGGTGGCCGGCGGCGGACCCAGTTGCTCGCCGCGTCGTAGGCGGCGCCGAGTTGAAGGCAGGCGAGCTCGCCATGATTGCGGCCGACGATCTGGATGCCGGTCGGCAGGCCGGCCTCCCCGAAGCCCGCCGGAACGTCGAGGGCCGGCAGGCCGGACATCGTCACCGGGATCACGGTCTGCATCCACCGGTGGTAGGTGTCCATCGGGCGGCCGCCGACCTCCTGGGGCCAGCGCAGGCCCTTGTCGAACGGAAAGACCTGCGCGCTCGGCATGACCAGGTAATCGTAGCTTTCCATGAAGCGGCGCAGGGTCTCGTACCAGCGGGTACGCCCCTCCAGGGCGGCGGTGAGCCGGTCGACGGTGAGTTCGAGGCCGCGCTCGGCCTCCCAGATCGCTTCGGGCTTCATCTGTGCCCGGTGGGCGGGCTCGTCGTAGAGCGGCCGGAGCACCGGCGCGACCATCAGCGCTCGCAGGGTCAGGAAGTCGCGCCAGAGCTGCTCCATGTCGAACCGGGGCGCAGCCTCTTCGACCACGCAGCCGATCTCTGCGAAGGTGGCGAGCGCTGCGCGGCCGAGTTCGAGCACGCCGGGATCGAACGGGATCTGGCCGTTGCAATCACCCAGCCATGCGATCCGGGTCCCGCGGAAATCCCGGGCGAGCGGGTTCGCGAAGGCCGCTGGGTCCTGGCGGATCGTGTTCGGGCAGCGGGGATCGTAGCCCGCCTGGACTGAGAGCATCAGGCCGATATCCGCCGGGCTGCGCCCGACGGCGCCGAGCACCGACAGGCCTGGGCTGAACGCATCCTTGGTCTCGACCGGGATCCGGCCCCAGCTCGGGCGCAGGCCGTAGCAATTGTTGAAGGCCGGCGGGTTGCGCAGCGAGCCGCCGAAATCGCTGCCGTCGGCCACCGGCTGCAACTTCAGGGCGACCGCCACCGCGGCGCCGCCGCTCGATCCGCCGGCACTCTTCTCCGGATCGTAGGCGTTGCCGGTGGCGCCGTAGACCGGGTTGAAGCTGTGCGAGCCGAGCCCGAATTCGGGGATGTTGGTCTTGCCGATGAAGATCGCCCCGGCGGCGCGCAGCCGGGCGACCATGATCGTGTCGACTTGCGCGATCCGGTCGGCGAAGATCGGCGACCCTTGGGTGAACGGCAGTCCGCGCACCGCATCGAGATCCTTCACGGCGAGCGGAAACCCGTGCAGCGGACCGACCGCTTCGCCGCGGGCGAGCGCGGCATCCCGCGCCTCGGCCTCCTGGAGGAGCGCCGCATCGTCCTGAAGCCCGACGATGGCATTGACCTGCGGATTGAGCCGGTGGATCCGCTCCAGATAGGCGCGCATCACCTCGACGCAGGAGACGATCCGGCCGCGGATAGCGGCCGCGAGATCGACGGCGCCGAGCGCCGTGATGCCGTCCTGTCGCTCATCCTGCATGGTCGATCGTCTCCCTATCGCGGTCCGCGCCGGCATGGCCGAGGCTTGGCGAGGCCGATCACACGTTTGGTCGCGTGCGGCGGTCTACTACTCGCGATAGTTGGGGAGGCAAGAGATGTGCAGGGATTCGGCTGACGTTCCCGCTGCCTGACGAGCGGCCGGTGTCGCGCGCGCGATGCGCGGTCGTTCGTGATCCCGTCCCCAGGCTCAGCGCCGTCATTGCGAGCGTAGCGAAGCAACCCAGGGCAGCGGGCGCTCGCCGAATGTGGCGTTTCGCTGGATTGAGTCGCTACGCTCGCAATGACGGTGGGGCCGGTGCGAGCTCCTACCGGCGCCTTATCAGACCACCGCCCAAGGCAGCGTCTCATCCCCCCGGAACACCACCACGGCGGTGTCCTCCACGGTTACAGCCTCGATCACGCGGCTCTCCCGGCGCTCGAGAGTAACCGTGGCCGCGTTGGGCTCAAGCCCGTGGAAGCGCGCGCCGTTCAGCGACGCGAAGGCCTCGAATTTATCGAGCGCGCCCTCCTCGTCGAAGACCTGCACGTAGGTCTGCAGGGCACTCGGGCCGCAGAACACGCCGGCGCAGCCGCAGGACGCCTCCTTGGCGCCGCGGACATGCGGGGCCGTGTCGGTGCCGAGGAAGAAGCAGGCCTCTCCCGAGGTCGCGGCCGCGCGCAGGGCCAGGCGATGCCGCTCGCGCTTGGCCACCGGCAGGCAGTAGAGGTGCGGGCGCAGGCCCCCCTGGAAGATGTGGGTGCGGTTGATGACGAGGTGGTGGGGCGTGATCGTCGCCGCCACGCGGGTCCGGTTGGCCCGGACCACGTCGAGGATCTCGGCCGTGGTGGCGTGCTCGACGGTGACCTTCAGGCCCTGGTGCCGGGCGAGCAGCGGGATCAGGCTGCCCTCCATGAAGGCGGCCTCGCGGTCGAAGATGTCGATCTCCGAGTCGGTCGCCTCGCCGTGGATCAGGAGCGGCATGCCGATCCGCTCCATCCGCTCCAGAACGGGCGCGATCCCGATCAGGTCGGTGACGCCCGCATGCGAGTTCGTCGTGGCGCCGGCCGGGTAGAGCTTGGCCGCGATCCAGACCTTTTCCGCAAAACCCCGCGCGATCTCGTCCCGGTCGGTATCGTCCCGCAGATAGCAGGTCATCAGCGGGGTGAAGTCCATCCCGTCCGGCAGCGCGGCCAGGATCCGCTCGCGATAGGCGCGCGCGGCCGCCACGGTCGTGACCGGCGGGACCAGGTTCGGCATGATGATGCCCCGGGCGAACTGGGCCGCCGTGTAGGGCAGCACCGCCTTCAGCATCGCGCCGTCGCGCAGGTGGATATGCCAATCGTCCGGCCGGCGGATCGTGATCCGGTCGGCCGGCTTCGCCTCCTGGCGCTCGGCGGGAAACAGCTCGGCGACGCCCATCGCGAAACTCCTCAGCCCTGACCGAAGGACGCGATGCCGCCATGGGCCGCCGACCACTCCGCCGGGGCGTTGAGGAAGCGCTCGACCTCGGCCAGGGTGTTGGCGTCGAAGGTGCCCATCTCCTTGGCCACCGCCAGCACGTCCCACCAGGTGGTGAGGTAGTGCAGCTTGATGCCGATCTCCTGCATCAGGGCGGCGCTGCCGGGGAAGATGTCGTAGTAGAACAGCACGAAGCAGTGATCGACGTTGGCGCCGGCGTCGCGCAAAGCCTGGCAGAAATTGACCTTGCTGCGCCCGTCGGTGGCGAGATCCTCGACCAGCAGGGTCCGGGCGCCCTCGACCACCTCGCCCTCGATCTGCGCGTTGCGGCCGAAGCCCTTGGGCTTCTTGCGCACATACTGCATCGGCAGCATCAGCCGGTCGGCGATCCAGGCGGCGAACGGGATGCCGGCGGTCTCGCCGCCCGCGATATGGGTGAGCGACTCGTAGCCGATCTCGCGCACGATCGTGGAGGCGGCGAAGTCGATCAGCGTCGAGCGCAGGCGCGGGAACGAGATGATCTTGCGGCAGTCGATATAGACCGGGCTGGCCCAGCCGGACGTGAACTTGAACGGCTCGTCCTTGTAGAAATGGACGGCCTGGATCTCGAGGAACATCTTGGCCGCCTCGCGGGCGATCAGCGTCCGGTCGATGGGCAGGAACGACGTGGTCATGCGGCGTGCGCGCTCCGCTGGGGCACTCTCCGCCGGGGCCGGCCTGGAAGAGCGCGAGGATGGGAAGGCCTGACCGGTCTCCTCCGCCCTGTCTCCGCCAGCGTCAACCCTGAAGCTGACGCTATCCGCCGCTCAGGCTGCGCCGGCCCTGGCCCGAAGCTCCGCCAGATGCCGGATCGCCAGGGCGTAGCCATGCGTGCCGAAGCCGGCCAGCACTGCGGTCGCGGCGAGAGACACGTAGGAGTGATGGCGAAACGCCTCGCGCCGGTGGACGTTCGAGATATGGCACTCGATCACCGGTACCTCGCAGGTGTTGAGCGCGTCGAGGATCGCCACCGAGGTATGGGTATAGGCGCCGGCATTGATCACGATGCCGGCGGACTCGACCCGGAAGGCGTGGATCGCGTCGATCAGCGCGTGCTCGGCGTTGCTCTGGCGGAAATCCACATTGAGCCCGAAGCCGGCGGCAGTCTCGCGGCACAGGGCCTCGACATCGGCCAGGGTCTCGCGCCCGTAGATCTCCGGCTGCCGCTTGCCGAGCAGGTTCAGGTTCGGCCCGTTCAGGACCAGGACGGTGTCGATCATCGCTTTCCTCGCCGCCTGGTGCGGCCAGCCTCCAAGCCCCGATGCGCTGAGACCTTCGTTCGCTTGCTCCCATCCACGCCCTCATCCTGAGATGCGCGCAGCGAGCCTCGAAGGAGCCCTCCAGGAAATCGCGCGGCAAGCTGGAGGCCTCCTTCGAGGCGTCCGCTGCGCGAACGCGCCTCAGGATGAGGGCGCGGGTTGGTTCGCCCCGTTGTGGCCGTGCGTTGGGTGAGCGTCAAACACGTCCCCACATTCGCCCTGTCACCGGCCCCGAGATGTCCCGCCCCGGGCGTCCTCTCCCCGCCTCGGCGGTTCAGTTTCCCCACGCGCGGCGTTATCCCGGGCTCGAACCAGCCGAACGATCAGGGAGAAGATGCGATGGCAGGATCCCCGAGCGAAGCGCCCGTGGTG
This sequence comes from Methylobacterium sp. J-072, assembly GCF_022829425.1. NCBI lineage: Bacteria > Pseudomonadati > Pseudomonadota > Alphaproteobacteria > Hyphomicrobiales > Methylobacteriaceae > Methylobacterium > Methylobacterium sp. J-072. Next base: position 282,102 of record NZ_JAKSYK010000231.1, read on the forward strand.
ATCGCGGTGGCGATCACCGGCTCGGTGCCGCGCAAGACAGACAACCCGGCCGTGCCGATCACCGTGGCCGAGCAGATCGAATCGACCCGGCAGGCCTTCGAGGCGGGCGCGACCCTGGCCCATATCCACGTGCGCAACGACGACGAGTCGCCCTCCTCGGACCCCGAAAAATTCGCGGCCGTGCAGGAGGGGCTGCGCAAGCACTGCCCCGGGATGATCGTGCAATTCTCTACCGGCGGGCGCGGGCGCGATCCCGCGGCCCGGGGGCTCTCGCTCAAGCACCGGCCCGACATGGCCTCGCTCTCCACCGGCTCGGTGAACTTCCCGACCATCGTGTACGAGAACAGCGCCAGCCTCGTGACCGACCTCGCCGGCCAGATGAAGCAGTATGGCGTGCGGCCCGAGATCGAGATCTTCGACCTGTCGCACCTGCACGGGGCCAAGCGGCTCATCGAGGCCGGCCTGATCGACGCGCGCCCGCACGTGCAGTTCGTGATGGGCGTCCAGAACGCGATGCCGGCCGAGGAGCACCTCCTCGACATCCTGCTCGCCGAGACCCGTCGGATCCTGCCCGAGGCCACCTGGACCGCCGCCGGGATCGGCCGAAACCAAGCGGTGGTGATGGACTGGGCGCTGGCCCGCGGCGCCGACGCGGTCCGCACCGGCCTCGAGGACAACATCCGGGTCACCAAGGACCGGCTGGCGGCGAGCAACGCCGAGCTGGTCACCCTTGCCGCCGACGCAGTCCGCCGCCACGGCCGCCAAGTTGCGAGCCCGTCCGAGGCGCGGGCCGCGCTGGGACTGGCCTGAGACTGTCTTCTCACGGGCCGGACGGCGTGCTAACGGTCCGCCCGCGCGGGTGTAGCTCAATGGTAGAGCAGCAGCCTTCCAAGCTGAATACCCGGGTTCGATTCCCGGTACCCGCTCCACGCCTGCCTCACATCAAGGCGGCGGATCCCCGGCAGGCGCCCCCATCCCGTTCGTATCCGTCGCCCCGTCGAGTGCGGAGCGTCCCGGCTTCTAGGGAAGCATCACCATGAAGGTATCCGCCGATCTGTGCATCGTACCGATGGGCGTCGGGCCGTCGGTCTCGCCCTACGTGCGCGAGATCAAGGCAATCATCGAGGCGAGCGGCCTGACCGCCACAATGCATCCGAATGGGACGAACATCGAGGCCGAGTTGTCGGAGGTCTGCGCCCTGGCGGAGCGCTGCGAGGCCCGGCTCGCCGAACTCGGCGTCGAGCGGACCTTCTTCACGCTGATCTTCTCGACCCGCCGGGACAAAGAGCAGTCCATGGCCGACAAGCTCGCCGCCGTTTCCTGAGCGATGGCCGGCCGGGGAGCCGCGGTGACGCGCCCCCGATCCGACCCGCATCCTCGCGCGTTCCCTCCGGTCCGGACACCAGGGTGCCGGGAGGAGGACGGCATGACCGAGCAGAACACCGGCGACGTGCGGATCGAACCCTACGACAGCCCAGCGGGCGGCTGGGGCTCGGCCCGCTCGCTGGTCGAGATTCTGACCCGCGAGGGTGTCCCGGTCACCGGCTCGGCCATGCTGCTGAAGCAGAACAAGCCGGACGGGTTCATGTGCGTGTCCTGCGCCTGGGCTAAGCCGGCCAAGCCGCTGGCCTTCGAGTATTGCGAGAACGGCGCCAAGGCCACCGCCTGGGAGCAGACCCGGCGGCGGGCGACGCCGGACTTCTTTGCCGCCCACACCGTCACCGAGCTGCTCGGCTGGAGCGACTATGCGCTCGAGGAACAGGGCCGGCTCACGCACCCCATGCGCTACGATCCCGAGACCGACCGGTACCGGCCGGTCTCCTGGGGCGAGGCGTTTGCCGAGATCGGGCGGGAGCTGAAGGCGCTACGCGAAGAGGACCCGAAATCGGCGGTGTTCTACGCCTCCGGCCGGGCCTCATTGGAGACCAGCTACATGTGGGCGCTGCTGGCGCGCCTCTACGGCAACAACAACCTGCCGGACTCCTCCAACATGTGCCACGAGCCGACCTCGGTGGCGCTGCCGCAATCGATCGGTGCGCCGGTCGGCACGGTCCTGCTGGAGGATTTCGAGTCGACCGACCTGATCTTCTTCTTCGGCCAGAATGTCGGCTCGAACGCGCCGCGGATGCTCCACCCGCTCCAGGAGGCGCGGCGCCGGGGGGCGCAGATCATCACCTTCAACCCGCTGCGCGAGCGCGGGCTGGAACGCTTCACCAACCCGCAATCGCCGGTGGAGATGCTGACGCGCTCGGCCACCAAGATCTCGACGCAGTATCACCAGGTCAAAGCCGGGGGCGATCTCGCGGCGATCACCGGCCTGTGCAAGTCCCTGCTCGCCATGGACCGGGACGCCACCGCGTCCGGCAAGCCCGCCATCCTCGACCACGCCTTCATCGCCGAGCACACCCATGGCTTCGACGCGTTCGTGGCGTTCTGCGATCGCGCGGATTGGGCGGCGATCGAGCGGCGCTCCGGCCTCACCCGCCCGGCCCTCGAAGCCGCAGCCGGGGTCTATGCCCGCGCCAAGGCGGTGATCGGCATCTACGGGATGGGGCTGACCCAGCACCGCAAGGGCACCGAGACCGTGCGGATGCTGGTCAACCTGTTGCTGCTGCGCGGCAATATCGGCAAGCCCGGCGCCGGGATCTGCCCGGTGCGCGGCCACTCGAACGTGCAGGGCCAGCGCACGGTCGGCATCACCGAGAAGCCGGAGCTGGCGCCGCTCGACAAGCTGAAGGAACTCTACGACTTCGAGCCGCCGCGGGAGAAGGGCCTGAACACGGTCGAGACCTGCGAGGGCATCCTGGACGGCAGCGTCCGGGCCTTCGTCAGCCTCGGCGGCAACTTTTTGCGCGCGATCCCCGATACCGGCCGGATGGAGCCGGCCTGGCGGCGGCAGCGCCTGACGGTGCAGATCTCGACCAAGCTCAACCGCTCGCATCTGGTCAACGGCGCCGTCGCCTACATGCTGCCCTGCCTCGGCCGGATCGAGATCGACCAACAGGCGAGCGGGCCGCAGGCGGTCTCGATGGAGGATTCCACCGCGCGCTTCCACGGCTCCCGCGGCGTATCCGATCCGGTCGGCCCGGAGGTGCGCTCCGAGCCCTGGATCGTGGCCGAGATCGCCAAGGCGGCGCTGCCGCCCAACCCGCGGATCGACTGGGATGCCTGGGTTGCCGACTACGCCCGCGTGCGCGACGCGATCGAGGCGACCTACCCGAAGGTGTTCCACGACCTGAACGGGCAGATGTTCCGGCCGGGCGGGATCACCAAACCGCTCGGCGCGCGCGACCGGAAATGGGAGACCGACACCGGCAAGGCGAACTTTGCGGTGCCGGAGGGACTGGAGGCCGATCCCGACCTGCCGGCGCACGGCCCGGACGTGCTCGACCTGATCACCCTGCGCTCGAACGACCAGTTCAACACCACGGTCTACGGCTACGACGACCGCTTCCGGGGTGTGAAGGGCACCCGGGACATCCTGTTCATGAACCGGGCGGACATCACCCGGCTCGGGCTGAAGGATGGCGGCTCCGTCGATGTGGAGGCGGTGGCCGGCGATGCGGTCACGCGGCGCGTTGGCGGCCTGCGGGTGATCGCCTACGACATCCCGCCGGGAAACTGCGGCGGCTACTACCCGGAATTGAACGTCCTGCTGCCGCTCTGGCACCACGACGAGCAGTCCAAGACCCCCGCCGCCAAGGCGATCACCGTGCGGGTGAGCGCGTCGATGCCGAGGACCTGATCCGAGGCATCTGGCGCGCCGCCGTTCTCTCCGGCAAAGAGCCCGGATGGATCAGGTGACGCCCCGAGACGTGGAGCCGCGCCTGCGCGGGCTCCTGGACCTGATCGCGGCCGGCACGCCCGTTCGCGAGCCGGGCCTCGACCTCGCGCATGTGGATGCGAGCAGCGCCGCGCTTGCTGGCGGGACCGCGCCGGCCGACGCGGAATCGGGCGGCCTTCCGCTCGCAGGGGCCGACCTGTCCCGCGCCCGCATGGAGGAGGCCGACCTGTCGGGCGCCAATCTGCGCCGGGCGAGCCTTACCGGCGCGGTCGGGCGCTCGACCCGCTTCGTCGGGGCGATCCTGGAGGAGGCCGACTTGTCGGAGGCCGACCTGTCGGGAGCAGACTTCGCCGGCATCACGGCGGGTCAGGTCAAATTCGCGTCCGCCATGCTGGAGGATGCCCGCTTCGGCCAGGCGGCGATGCGCTTCGCCGACCTGTCGGGGGCGCTTCTGGACGGGGCGAATTTTACCGAAGCCGACCTCTGGGGCGCGGATTTCTCCGGGGCCGACGCGGACGACACCGTGTTCCGCGACGCGCGGCTCGACGAAGCCAAGCTCGCCGATGCCAACCTGACCCATGCCGATTTCGAGGGCGCCAGCCTGACCAAGGCTTCGCTGGCGGGCTCGCGCCTGCGCGGTGCCAAGTTCACCGGGGCGAAGCTCGACGGCGCCGACCTGTCCGGCGCGGATCTGTCGGATACCGACCTCGTCCGGCTCAACCTCGCCACCTGCCGGCTGCGGCATGCCCGCTTCGCCGGCGCCTGGCTCAACGGCACCCGGATGAACGTCGAGCAGCTCGGCGGCGCCGTGGGCGAAGAGGTGGCGGGCGCCTACGAGCTGGCGCAGGCGAGCTACCTCGCCCTGGAGCAGAACTGGAAGAGCATCGGCAGCCACGATGCGGCGAGCTGGGCCTACAAGCGCGGCCGCCGGATGGGCCGCTTCCATGCCGGAGCGCAGGCGCGCGCCGCCTGGGCCGGGCGCGACGGGGCTGGAATCCTGCGCCACGGCTACCGCTGGACCGCCGACCGCTTCGTCGAATGGCTGTGCGATTACGGCGAGAGCCTGTCGCGCATCGCCCGGGCCTTCGCGCTCCTGATCGTCGTGTTCGCCGGCCTCTACGGGCTCACCGGCGGCCTGATCGTGCTGGAGGGTCCCGAGGCGGGGCCGACCTACAACCCCATCGACCTGATGAGCTACAGCGCGCTCAACATGATGACTGCCAACCCGCCGGACATCGGCCTCAAGCCGACTGGGCGGGTGACCAACCTGCTGGTCGGCCTCGAAGGCGCGGTCGGCATCATCCTGATGGGGCTCTACGGCTTCGTGCTGGGCAACCGCCTGCGCCGATGAAATCCGTCAGTCGTTGCCGTTGCCGTTCAGCCGCTCGATCAGGATTCCGAGATCCTTGCGCAGGGCCTGGATCTCCGGCTCGCTGAGTTCCAGCTGGCACATCACGCTCTCGCGCACCGTCACGGCCTCCGACCGCAAAGCAGCGCCCTGCGGGGTCAACGCGATCTCGACCTCGCGCTCGTCGGACTGACGCCGAGTCCGGACCAGGAAGCCGGCACTCTCCAGGCGCTTCAGCACCGGCGTGAGCGTGCCGGAATCGAGCCGCAGCCGCCGGCCGATCTCCGAGACCGTCACCCCGTCCTGCTCCCACAACACGAGCAGCACGAGATATTGCGGATAGGTCAGGCCGAGCCGCTCCAAAAGCGGCCGGTAAGACTTCGTCATCCGGTGCGCGGCCGCGTAGAGCGCGTAGCAAAGCTGGTTATCGAGGAGGAGCGGATCTGTTGCCGGCTCCGCCTCGATCGTGTCCACAGAATACGCCATGTTGCTCGCCCATCGCGGTTCGGGTGCCGCTCGTCTCGCACCGCGACCGCGGGTCGGTCCTTCTAGCATAACATGCTCAGTCCGGGCGCAAGCTCCAGCTCGACATCCGGTTTCTCAACAACTCCGGCCGTCCGACGCTCCATCACCTGGCGATGACATGTTCGATAGGCTGTCCAGCAGCCCGGCCTCGTCCTCGAGCGTCCGCAGGTCGAGCACGACGGCATCGCCGCTGATGCGGCCGATCACCGGCACCGGCAAGCCGCGCAGGCGCTCGGCCAGGCGCTTGCAGCGCCCCCCGCCGCCCCGGCGTGCGCCCCCGGCCTCCGGCACCAGCACCAGGGCGGCGCTGGGCAGGGTCTCCACCGGCAGCGCACCGGAACCGATCTGGCTGATGCACTCCGCCACCGAGACATTGGCCCAGCCCGAGAGCCGCTCCGCGACCGCCGGCGCCAGAGCCCGGGCCTGCGCGTCGATCGCCGCGCACGGGCGGGTGAGCAGGCGCAGGGTCGGCAGTTCCTCCGCCAGCCGCTCGGGGTGGAGGTAGAGGCGCAGCACCGCCTCCAGGGCCGCGTAGGTCATCTTGTCGACCCGCAGCGCCCGCTTCAGCGGGTTCTTGCGCACCCGGGCGATCAGGTCCTTGCGCCCGGCCACGATCCCGCACTGGACCGCGCCGAGCAGCTTGTCGCCGCTGAAGGTGACCACATCCGCCCGGGCCAGAGCCACCCGCACGGTGGGCTCGGGCGGCAGGCCGTAGGCGGCGAGGTCGACCAGGCTGCCACTGCCGAGATCCTCCGCCAGGGGCACGCCGTGCTCGCGGCAGAGGGCGTGGAGCGCCATCGGCTCCGCCTCGGCGGTGAAGCCGGAGATCGCGTAGTTGCTCGGATGCACCTTCATGACGAGGCCGGTGCGCGGGCCGATCGCCTCGGCGAAATCGCGCAGATGGGTGCGGTTGGTGGTGCCGACCTCGCGCAGCCGGCAGCCGGCCCGGGCCATCACGTCGGGCACCCGGAACGAGCCGCCGATCTCCACGAGCTCGCCGCGCGAGACCACCACCTCCTTGCGCATCGCCAGGGCGTTCAGCACCAGCAGGACCGCGGCGGCGTTGTTGTTGACGACCACCGCGGCCTCGGCCCCGGTCAGGCGGCAGATCAGGCCCTCGACGTGGTCGTCGCGCTCGCCCCGAGCCCCGGTGGCGAGATCGAATTCGAGGTTGCTCGCCTGGACCATCACGGCGGCCACCGCCTCCGCGGCGGAGCGCGGCAGAAGCGCCCGGCCGAGATTGGTGTGCAGCACCGTGCCGGTGAGGTTAAACACCGGCCGCAGGGACGCCCGCCGCTCGGCCGCCAGGTTCTGCGCGACCGCCTCGCGGATCGCCGCCTCCTCCGGCACCGGTCCGCCCTCCGCCCGGATCCCGGCGAGGACGGCCCGCACGGCCGCGGTGACGGCCGTGCGCCCATAGGCGGCGAGCATCGCCTCTGAGGCCCCGCCGACGAGGCGTTCCACCGCGGGGATCCGGCGCGGAGCCTGCTGGGCGTCTTCGGGGGGCGGGCTGGCTGTCACTGAGGATGTCATGGTCCGACGTGAGATAAGGATGTCCGCGCCGAGGACTACCCCGCCCCGCCACGGGCGATCCCCGCAGTATCGGCACCGGAGGCTCCGGGCGCCTGCGACGCCTGCGACGCGATCACCCCCGGCCGAGCCGGAACCGTACGGCCCGCCGGGTGACTAACCCCATGCGCGTGGACGCGCCGGCCCCGCATGGCCGGCCGCGGGGATCGCGAATGAGGGGAAGAGCGATGAGGCACAAGCCGCTCAGCGAGCAGGTCGTGGTGATCACCGGCGCATCGTCCGGCATCGGCCTCGCGACCGCCCGGATGGCGGCCGAGCGCGGCGCCCGGGTCGTGCTGGCCGCCCGCAGCGGCGACGCCCTGGCCGGGATCCAGGCCGAGATCGAGGGTGTGGGCGGCAAGGCGCTCCACGTGGTCGCCGATGTCGGCAACCGGGCCGAGGTCCAGGCGATCGCCGACCGGGCGATCGCGACGTTCGGCGGCTTCGACACCTGGGTCAACGTCGCGGGCGCCTCGATCTACGGCCGCCTGCGCGAGATCAGCGACGAAGACCATCAGCGCCTGATCCAGACCAATCTCTGGGGCACGATCTACGGGTCCCTGGTCGCCGTGGAGCACCTGAACAAGCAGGGCGGCGCCCTGATCAACGTCGGCAGCATCGCGTCCGACCTCGCCTTCCCGTTCCAGGGCATGTACGCGGCCTCCAAACACGCCGTGAAGGGTTTCACCGACGCCCTGCGCATGGAGCTGATGGTCGAGGACGCGCCGATCTCGGTGACGCTGGTCAAGCCGGCCTCGATCGACACGCCGCTGCCGCAGCGCGCCCGAAACTACATGGACCGCGAGCCGAGCCTGCCGCCGCCGATCTACCCGCCCGAGGAGGTCGCCAACGCGATCCTGCACGCGGCGGTGCATCCGCAGCGCGACATCTTCGTCGGCGGCGCCGGCAAGGCCTTCGTCGCCGGCAAGGAATTCGCCCCGGGCGCCTACGATTACATGGGCCCGGCGATCATCGCGATGCAGAAGCGCGGGATCCCGCCCCGCGACCCGGCCGGAGCGTTGCACGCGCCGGTCTCGGCCGGTGCCACCCGTGGCGACCCGCCCGTCTACGTGATGCGCACCAGCGCCTACACCCGGGCGAGCCTGCACCCGCTCGCCACGGCGGCCGGGCTGCTCGGGGTCGGCACGGTGGCGGCCCTGGCCCTGATCGGGACCGCCCCGGCCCGCAGGAAGCGCCTGTAATTGGCCCTCGCCGCGCGCACCCTCCCGGGTCCAGCCCAGCCGACGCGGGACGAGCAGGCCGATCCCCGCATCGTTTCGCGCCGGTTCGTCCACCTGCCGGACGATCGGACCATCGCGTATGCCGAAACGGGCTCTGGCCCCGATCTCGTGGCGATCCACGGCACGCTGATGTGCCTGGAAGACCAGTGGCTCGGGCCGGTGCCGGCCCTGGCCGAGCATTTTCGGGTGGTCGCCGTCGACCGGCCCGGCCACGGGTTCAGCCTGCGACCGCGGGGACGCGGCGCCGACATCTGGGACCAGGCCGCGCGCATCCGGGACGCGGTCCAGCGCTTGGGTCTGAAGCGTCCGGTGATCCTCGGTCACTCGTTCGGCGGCGCGGTCGCGCTGGCCTACGGGATGCTCTACCCGGACGAGATCGCTGGCATCGTCGCCCTGGCGCCAATCTGCTTCCCGGAGCTGCGCCTGGAACACCTGCTGTTCGGGCCGCGGGCGCTGTCACCGGGCGGCGATCTCCTGACCCGAATTCTGCATGCATCGAGCGATCCTGCGCTGCTGCCAATGCTCTGGCACGCCATGTTCCTACCCCAGGCCATGCCGCAGCGCTTTCGCCAGAATTTTCCGTTCGCACTGGCCGGCCGCGCTGCGCAGATCACCGCCGAGGGCGAGGATGCCGCCTGGCTCTGGCCGGCGCTGTCCCGCAGCGCGATGCGCTACCCGAACCTCCGGGCCCCCACCCGCATCCTGTGCGGCGGCGCCGACATCGTGGTGAATTCCTACCTCCACGGGGCCGCGGCCGCCCGGATGATCCCGACGGCGACGCTGGAGATGCTGCCCGGGGCCGGGCACATGTTCCCGCATACCCATGCCGACGTGGTCGTGCGCGCCGCCCTGTCGATCGGGCGTTAGTCGTCCCCGCGTGGATCCGGGCGAGGCCCGAGCAGCCAGCGCTCGTCGATATCGGTGGCGTTGCGATCGGCCATTGGCTGGGTCTCGTCGCCCTCGGCGAAGATCACCGCGTCGCCCGGCCCGACATCGCGGCTGGCGTAGAAATCCCAGCGCCGATGGATCACCCGCGGGCCGCCGAAAATGCGAACCGCGTTCCAGTAGCGGTCGTCCCGGAAGCCGACATAGTGGACCGATGGGGCGGAGGGGCGCTCACCCAAGCCACAGGACCTTGCGGGCTTCGGCGAGCAGGACCACGTGCTGCACCGAGGCCGGTCCCTCGTCGGGAATCGCGCTGCTGGCCTCGCCGATCAACCGCCGGAACTTCTTGCGGTTCAAGCCGCGCCAGCTCTGGCAGGCGAGGACCGCCGCCAGCACGGTCTGGACCGCCTCCGTCCGGTAGTTCGCCTCGGCCAGGGCGAGCTGGCCATCCGCCGCCCGGGACGAGCCCTCGGCCGGTCGCGGCTTCTCGCGTGACAGGCCGGGATCGGATCCGTCGTCGGGGATCAGGTTGATGTCCCAGCTGACGTTCTCGCGCACGACCCGGGCGGGCGACCCGTAGGCCAGGGTGTTGCCCGGGATCACGCCGCTGACGATGGACTGGGCCCCGATGATCGCCCCATCGCCGATATGCGCGCCCTTGAACACGCTGACATTGCGGCCGAGCCGGACCCGGTGGCCGACATGGATCGGCCGCGAAGGGTTGATCCGCCGGCCGGAATCCAGATCGATGATCGAATGGGCGTCGCTCACCCAGAAATTGACGCCCTCCGAGATCAGGCAATTGTGCCCGATCGTGATCGGCTTCGTCTCATGGACGAAGACCTGGCCCTCGTTGGCAAACGCGCTGTGATGCCCGATCAGGAGCTTCGAATGCGGGCAGACATAGATCTGCACGGACGCCAGGCGCACGCCGTGCCCGATATGGACGGTGGAGCTCGGCCCGCAGGTGAGCGACATCCGCTCGAACGCGTTGGCGCCATCCCCGATCAGCACATGGCTGCCATCGCCGTTGATGGTGATCGTCCCATCGGACTTGTCCAGGAAATCCTGCGCGATCTGGATCTTGTTATTGCCGTTGTTCAACAGACGCACAGGCACACAACATCTCCGGGCACATCACTCAGACGCGGGTATGTAGCGTGAGGACCACGCGGATCGATCGCGAGCGTCAGAAACTCGGGTGAAGCACGCCGTCTACGCCGGTTACCGATGCGACTTCGCCCCGGATCAGATTTCGGCCAGCACTGGTGGGCGGTGAGGGACTCGAACCCCCGACCCTCTCCGTGTAAAGCCGAGAGCCGGTGTGATCATACGGCATCAGCCGGTAGCATTAGGTGTGATCGACCAACGGCTTGCGCAGCAGACCCTCTTCCCGGCGGAGGCATAAGGGAGCATTAGAAAGCGCAGTGGCGCTTCCCATACGCTTCCCAGCCGAGCCCCCATGCGACTGACCCGTGCGAACGTCGGGACCCTCGAAATACCGGCGGGTAAATCCGAGCGGATCGTTTTTGACGATGGCTTACCGGGCTTCGGCATACGCCTGAGGGCTGGCGGCAAACGTACCTGGATCGTGCAGTACCGGGTCGGCGCAAAGCACCGCCGAATCACCTTGGCAAACGCCGCAGCTCTTGATCCTGATGAGGCTCGGAAACGCGCCAGGGATATTCTCGCCAAGGTGCAGCTCGGCGGCGACCCGCAGACGGAAAAGGCTGAGGCGCGCGCTCGCGCGGCAGTTACCTTGTCCAGCATCGTGGCGGAATATCTGCGTCACGCAGAGGCTCGCTTACGGCCGAGTTCGTACGCTGAAGCCGAAAGGTACCTGCGCCGCTACCTAGCCCCGCTGCATGACTTATCAGCCCACGGTACTGCACGGCGTGACGTGGCTGCCTGGTTAAATTCGGTTGCAGAGAAGCATGGCCCCCACGCGGCGAATCGTGGACGCACTTGCCTCTCAGCGTTGTTTTCGTGGGCGATGCGCCAGGGGTACGCCGAGGCAAACCCTGTCGCCGCA